>NZ_JBTNDQ010000011.1:0-175066 GCF_054510915.1 Pseudarthrobacter arbutini
CTTTTTCTGAAGCGACCCCTTGTACGGCGCGATTTTCGGCCTCGTCGTCCTGAAGCTGCTGCTCGGCACCGTCCTGCTTGCCGGGCGCCGTCGCCCCGCACCCTGACGGCCACAGCCGCTCACTGACCCAGGCGAGTCGGGTGGCAGTCCCCCGCCACCGGACTCGCCGCCTTCCGCCCGCCGATTTTCGACAAAGGCTGAGATGATGGGAACCGAACTGCCCCACTGTCTGATCATCACCAACCCCGAAGACCTGGCCGGGGGCGCCCGCTCCTGCCGATAGGAGCACAGCGTGTCCAGACCCGGACTGCGAGCGGCGGCTGCGGTGGTCCTCGCACTCGTCGTGTCGTCTTGCGCAAGCGGCACCTCGAGCGAGGCCCCGGACTTTACCCCGCCTCCGAGGGCGAGCACTACGACACCGGAGAGCCCGCAACCCCCGCCGAGTCAGCCATCCAGCGCGCGAGAGCCGGGCACCACGATCACCACAGCCGCGAGCGACTTCGGCCAGATGCTCTTCGATGCCAAAAAGCAGGCCATCTATATCTGGGAGAGTGAGGAGAGCATCAGGCCGGAGTGTTACGACGACTGCGCTGAAGCGTGGCCACCCGTGCTGACCGACGGAGCGCCGACCGCTAGCGGCGAGGTCGACTCAGCGATGCTGGGGACGACGAAGCGGCGGGACGGCACGACCCAGGTCACCTACAACGGGCATCCGCTCTACTTCTACGCGCACGAGGGGCCTGGCGAGGTGAAGTGCCACAACGTCTCGACCCACGGGGGGCTCTGGTGGGTCGTAGATCCGGACGGGATCCGAGCCCCGTAGCTGCAGTGCAGGCGGAGCCGAATCGGCGGCGCATCCTGCAGCTACGTGGCGTGGGCTCATCATCCGGGGACTGGCTGCGCCTCGTGAAACTCGATGGTGCAGCCACCAGGGACGTTGAGGTGCGGGTGAGACTTGGCCAGCTCACAGCGGCGAGTACCAGGTCGCCAAAGATCGTCGCCGTTTGGCGAGACGGTGACGGCTTGCGCTGCGTTTTACCTCCCTGCGGACGCTGTCGCGAGCTCATCAGACACGTCGACCCAGCCCATCTCGACACCGAGATGATTCTTGGATCAGGTCAATCCGCATTGCTGCGAGAAAGGCTGCCAGCAAATGAATGGACAGAGCCGCTGGCGTCTGACTGAGGCGCACCGTAGACCGATCCCCTAGCGGACCGTGCGGCAGAGGGTTCCCCAACGGGACCACAGACCGCCAAGACAAGCTGCGTTCTGGCCGCCATTCCTGTCCAGCAGACGCAAAGGAGATTGGCGGACTTAATTCGGCGGCATGGAAGACGCCGAGCGCCCGGCCGTAGCCAACGGTTCTCCCTGAACCCGCAGGAAATCAAGGTTTTTCGGGACACGGAACGACGGAGTGTGCGGAAGCTTTCGGAAATTCCGTGCGGTCCACTGTTGAAGAAAATGGTCTGCACTCGACTTCGGACATCTGTGCACTCGTCTTCGGAAAATGACAAGATGTCAGCAGGCTTCCGCGGCACGTGATCGACCGGCTTAGGGGACCCCGCACTTATGTCGGAGGAGTGGTTGGGATACGGCCGGCCCGGGCTGTTGGCGCCGGGCCGTTTTCCTCGTTAGCGTCCTTGACATGAATGTCATTTATCCTCCGAGACTCACGCCCGGTGATTTGATCCGCGTTGTCGCGCCTGCCCGGAGCCGGGCAATGGTCGCCGAACATGACCACAGCGCCCTGATTGAGGAACGGTTCGCTCGGATGGGACTGCGTCTTTCGTACGGGGCCCAGGTCGACGAACGTGACAGCTTTGACTCCTCGTCCATCGCATCGCGGGTTGCGGACTTCCATGCGGCGTTCGCGGACCCGGAGGTGGCAGGCATCCTCACTGTCATTGGCGGGTTCAACAGCAACGAACTCCTTCCCTATCTTGACTGGGAGCTGATTGCGGCCAATCCCAAGATTCTGTGCGGCTACTCGGATATCACCGCCCTGCAGAACGCCATCCTTGCCCGCGCCGGGCTGGTGACGTACTCCGGACCGCACTGGTCCAGCTTCGGAATGCGGGACTATTTCGAACAAACCTGGCAGTGGTTCATCGAAACCCTCTTCGACAACCGGCCCATCGACCTGGGCCCCTCCGTATCGTGGACCGACGACGACTGGTTCCTGGACCAGGACAACCGGAAACCTCTGGCCGGTGAGGGCTGGTGGGCGCTGCAGCAGGGAAGGGCGTCCGGCCGGGTTGTCGGCGGCAACCTATGCACGCTAAATCTGCTCCAGGGAACGCCGTACATGCCGGCACTCGACGGTGCGCTGCTCTTCCTCGAAGACGACTATGAGAGCCATCCGGCAACGTTCGCCCGTGACCTGACATCCCTCCTGCAGTTACCGGATGCCAGACGTATCCGAGGACTGGTTATAGGCCGATTCCAGCAGACAAGCCGGATCTCCCGGGACGTTCTGCAGCAAATCGTCTCGACCCAGACGGCCCTCGCCGGGCTGCCTGTCCTGGCCAACGCGGACTTCGGACACACGCAGCCGCAGACCACTCTGCCCATCGGCGGCCGAGCCGAGCTGACCATCGGGCCAACCATCACACTCCGCATTGACGAGCACTAGCCGGACAGGAGCGTCATACTGGCCGCCAGGGTGTCCGCTCAGGGTTCCTCAAATGGGGAGGCTCTGGGATCACCGGCTTACGGGCGTGCCCCAGTCCTCATTTCCGTACTAGGCTCGCCGGGTGTCTAGCAATCAGAATCCCCAAGTGATCGTACTGAACGGCGGCTCAAGCTCTGGTAAATCTTCAATTGCTCGGACTCTTCAGGAAATCCTCCCGGGCATCTGGTTGACTTTCGGCGTTGACACTTTCATCGACGCACTTCCTGCTGGGGGTGACAGCCCGCGCGCGGGAATCACCTTCGAGCAGGACGGCACCATCACTTTCAGTGCTGAGCATAGGGCCCTGGAACGCAGTTGGTACACCGGACTCAGCGCCATGGCCCGCGCAGGGGCTCACCTGATCCTCGATGAGGTCCTTCTGTCAGGGAGAGCGGGTCAGGAACGTCTGCGGACAGCCTTCAGCGATGTGGAGCTGATTTGGGTGGGCGTGCGCTGCGACCCAGACGTCGCCGTATCCCGCGAGGCACGACGCCTCGACCGCGTGGAAGGGATGGCGCGACAACAAGCCCTAAGCGTGCACGGCGGAGTTGTTTACGACGTCGAGGTCGACACCACGCATAGCTCAACGGAAGGGTGCGCACGCGACATCGCCCGCCAGCTCTCGCTTGAGGCTTCCGCCCGCTAAGGGATCCCCCAACGGAACCCGAGCCCCAAACCCAGAGTTGGTGCAGACGACTTCCGAAACTGACGATCCCGATCAGTGGGGTGTCCCGCCTGCGCTGTGTCAGTTCCAAGGAATCGAGACGCCAAGTAGGGAGCGAAGCGCGGTTGGGCTTCGGCTGGGTGGATCCGCTAGTCGGGAGGGGTCTCCCTGGTTATCAGTCGTGGTTCGGCGTGGGCCGTGGCTGTGGGCGGTCCCTGCCACATTTTGATGAAGCGTGGCAGGCTTTTGCCTCGCTCTGATTCGGAGGACAAGACAGACACCGGGGAAGGTGGTTCCTTCCAGAGCTGGACCAGGTGCCGTTCGACGGGGTGATTCCACGACCAAGTCGAAGGCTGTGTCCCGGCCCGTCGCATGAAGCCGGGCACGGTAGCTGCCCTTTTCATTGCCCGTAAGGGTCCCGACATCCTTCATCTCCCAGCCTGTGGGTGGGTTGAAGTATGCTCGGCCCTCCGGGAGCATCAGGGACACCTCGTGGATGTCTTCCCATCCTGGCGCGGTGCCCTCAGGTCTTGCCCCGAGGACCTCCACCGTCAAGGCAATAGGCCCTGAATGCACTCCGGTGGAAACCAACGGAACCATCAGCGGAGTTTCCTGCCTCTCGCCGCGCATCGCCGCCTGCAGGGCAGCTACAGGGTCTGCCGGCGGAAAGGGCGCCACGACGAAGTCCACGGCATGGCCCGATGCATTGATGACGAAAGATGCCGATTCGATCACAGGCCCTGCCTCTCAAGCAATATCGAAGGCTTGACCTCGATTACCCGTAGTGGAACATAGAGAACGTGCGGAGTACAGAGCCAGCTCTGAGCGCCTCACTTCCAAGGATGTGGAACGCACATTTTAAGCGGTCGCCTTCTGTGCCCAGGGCATCCCCCGCCGCTCCGCAAAGCTCCGCCTCAATGACGGGGCCATACTGTAGCCGGCCACATCCCGTAGAGGGTTCCTTCTCTGACTCCGTCGGCAACTATGGGACACGTACTGCCCGCTGGGGCACCGCCCCCCGCCCAGCGCCTCATTGCAGGCAGGCATGTGTCGCACAGTATGAGTGGATGCGCGGCGCGGTCAGGCGGCATTGCCGCGATGGGGTAGCGCAGTAGACTGTGGGAGTGGCCGTAGTGCAGGTGTCTGTCCGCGTTTCCGCTATCTCCCTTGCGGTGAGTGGTGCAGTCACCGCAGCTCTCGTGCCTTTGCACCCAAGCATCTTTGACCGTCCCGTTGATGAGGTTGTACGGGACACTGAGGTGTGGCAGCCCATCCATGTCGCGAGCATCTTTGTGTTTGCATTGGCGTTCATCGGTGCTGCCGGCCTCGTCGCTGTTCACAACGGCCAGCTACGCCGGTTAGGGCATGTGGGATTAGTGTTCTCCTTCGCCGGCGCAATAGGCGGTTCCGCCATTGGCTTCTTCGAAGCGTTGGTTTTTCCTGTGTTGGCGGACAGAGACCCACAGTTGTTGGAGCTCAACGGGCCGATGTTCACGTCGTGGCTGGCTATTGGGGCCGGGCTGCTAGTGCTCGGGTGGGTGCTCGGCCTGGCGGTCATTGGAGTGGCCGCCGCGCGTGCGGCAGTATTTCCTCGCGCGGCCGGAGTGCTGCTGGCCGTCAGCGGCCCGGCGTACCTGGCTCTGGGCGGACCTTTCATTCCCGTCGCCGGGGTGCTCTCCGGGGCGCTGTTCGGAGCGGTTCAACTGTGGTGGGGGTGGCTGATCTGGAAGTCCCCCGCCCAGCCGGCAGAGGCCCAGCGCCTGACGGTCGAGCGACGGTGACCGGGTCTCCACGCTAGTTGTCCTCGAACGGCAGCTTCTGCCGCAAGCGTCGACCCCGTATAGTCCGATGAACGTGTCAGTAGACGTTCCCCTTATGGGACAAGTAAATGGTCAAGCAAGCTCTGAGCAGTCTCCCGGAGATAGCGCCTCCGCCGCCTGCCGCGAGGATGCTGGTCGCGAGCTCAGCGGGCGGTGTCCATCCGATCACGTGCGCAACTCACAACGGCGGACAAATCGAGCCCGTAGGTCGGCCCTTCGCCTGAACCGTACTCCTCGAGTCGGGCCGCACCGCGCTCGAAGAGCCGGAGCGCGCCAACGCTGTTCCCCCGGGCGGCGTGGGTGAGCCCGACGCAGATCTGGGCGAGACCTTGCCAAAGGTTGCGTTCTTGGGCCGGCCCAGCTTTCCATCGGGCCTCAAGTACCTCATGCGCGGCGAAGGGCCGGCCCGCTTCCACCAAGCTCCGGGCCGAGACCAACGTCTCCGCCGGCGGCAGCGGCTCCTCCGAGACCGGCTCCACGCCAGCGCTTCCGTACGGCAGCGGCCGTCCAAGAGCGTCACGTGGCCGGGCCTGCCGGGGGCGCCTTGAAGCATCGCGATCCCTGTCGCCGGTCATTGCATTTTCCGCTCTGAGCGTCCGTGGACCTTGCTAACCTTCATCTGCCCAATGCTACGGCTCGGCCCTTCGAACATCCGTTCCACTGCAAGGATGCCGTGGGGACGGCGGCCGCGAGAGAAATGATCACCGCTGGTCGCGCCGCAGGGGTGGGCCGATCCGGGTATCAGTCCTTCTTCAGTTTCTCGGCGAGCATTACGAGGATTCCGCTGGGACCGCGGAGGTACGTGAGTTTGTAGACGTCACCGTAGGTCGCCACGCCGCGTAGCGGTGTACATCCGTGCTTCGCAGCTATCTCAAGGGCTTTGTCGATGTCGTCGACCGAGAACGCCACGCGGTGCATGCCGATGTCGTTGGGACGAGTTGGGTTCGTCTCGATCGCTTTGGGGTGGATGTATTCGAAGAGTTCCAGTTGACCCTGACCATCCGGGGTTTGGAGCATCGCAATTTTCGCATGGTTGCCATCAAGCCCGACGGCAGTGTCGGCCCATTCGCCGCTGACGGTGTCACGGCCGACGACCGTGAGCCCGAGGTCGGTGAAAAAGGCGATGGTTGCTTCGAGGTCGCGAACGGCGATACCGACGTTCTCAAGTTTGATGGCCATGCGTTGAAGCTACCAAGACGGACCGATTAGCTCCAGTGGCGAGCCGGGACTCGACTGAACAAGTTCCGGGACGATTGCCCCAAGCCGATGGGCTTACGGAACGATGAAGACGCTCAGCCGCCGAAACGTCAATGAGCGAGGCGGTCTTGCTTGCCCTGCATCCTGTCGCCACACTGAAACCATGCAATGGTCCCCGGATCCTGATGCCCTGCGAGGCCGAGTTGCAGTTGTCGCAGGAGCGACCCGAGGCGCTGGACGCGGCATAGCCGCTGCTCTGGGTGAAGCCGGGGCGACGGTAATCTGCACTGGACGCAGCAGTGCGGCCGGCAGAAGTAGGTCGGACTACGACCGGCCCGAGACCATTGAGGAGACAGCCGATCTGGTCACACAGCTTGGCGGCGCCGGAGTCGCCATCCAGGTCGATCATCTCGACTCCGAAGAGGTCCGAAGCTTGGCTCAGCGGATCCGAACTGAATATGGCGGTCTCGATGTGCTGGTCAACGACATCTGGGGTGCTGAGGTCCTGAAAGGTGGCCCAGCCGAGTGGAACACCCCTATCTGGGAGCACGACCTAGACAAAGGGCTGCGCATCCTGCGACTAGGCATTGACACTCATCTGATCACCTCGCACCATCTGCTTCCGCTGCTAATCACCAAGCGTGGGGGTCTTCTCATTGAGGTCACCGATGGGACTACCAAATTCAACGCCACTGAGTACCGGATCTCGGTGTTCTACGACCTGGCCAAGGTCGCGGTCAATCGGTTGGCTTTTTCTCAAGGCCACGAGCTGGAACCGCACGGAGTCACGGCGATCGCCATCACGCCTGGATGGCTACGGTCGGAGATGATGCTCGATCGCTTCGGAGTCACCGAAACCAACTGGCGCGACGCTTTGGACCCCGGCCTGGCGGGCGGATACCCAGACGCTCCCGCAGGTTTCGCTTTCTCGGAGTCACCCCGCTATGTCGGTCGGGCCGTAGCTGCGCTGGCAGCGGACCCTGGCCGCGCGAAATGGAATCAGCAGTCGGTCAGCTCCGCTCAACTTGCCAGAGAATACGGATTCACCGACATAGATGGTTTGCAGCCCGATGGCTGGAGCGCGCACTAACTACGGCGACGTCAACGTCGGGCCCGGGCCGGGTTGTCGGAGTCGAGAGCGTTAAACTGCGCCGGCCCATCGACGTTCGCTGGTGGCGCGATGGATTTCCCTGGAACGTGAGTGAAGGTCAGCAGCCGGAATGCGCCGGACTTCACGAACCTGGACAGTGGCATCACGTGCCTCCGGCGGCGTGGCCCGCCTCTCCGTCGGGGAAACATCGGCAATCAGTCCCATGCCGGCGTACTCACGCACGGCGGCGATACCGGCAACAGCTGCGTTCTTGTTATCAAAAGCCTTGGACACTGCCATCACGGTGCCATCCGGCGCGGTCAGACGGAACCTGAAATACGACTCCGCGTCAACGAACAGTTCGAACATTCCGGCCATAGCAAATCCTCCCGGTCTGCGGGATCCGCCCCGCGGCATCGTTGCCACGGAGCAGAAACGGACGCCCCGTTGCGTCCCCTTCCCGCTAGTTTTGTCCTGCAATCCAAATGATGAGTTCATCGCGTGCTCAATGAGTCTCGCTCAAGACAGTCTGTGCCACAAGACCCCGCGTTGACTCATGGAAGATGCGCGCGTAGTGGGTATCGAAGAATCATTTGGTAATGCGCGCGTAGCGGGGTGTCTGCGGCTGCCGGTTCGCCGGTGGGGGTAGGGCTGNTGTTGAGGTGCGGGTGAGACTTGGCCAGCTCACAGCGGCGAGTACCAGGTCGCCAAAGATCGTCGCCGTTTGGCGAGACGGTGACGGCTTGCGCTGCGTTTTACCTCCCTGCGTACGCTGTCGCGAGCTCATCAGACAAGTCGACCCAGCCCATCTCGACACTGAGATGATTCTTGGATCAGGTCAATCCGCATTGCTGCGAGAAAGGCTGCCAGCAAATGAATGGACAGAGCCGCTGGCGTCTGACTGAGGCGCACCGTAGACCGATCCCCTTCCGCGCTGCACCATACGCCAAATAGCGCAGTGAAAATGCCGCCATTTACCGCCGAAAGTCACACTCGGGGGCTTCGAAATTATTGACGAGTCGCTCGTACCGTCTTACTAAAGGATCCTTTGCTGAGATGTCGGGCGACCAGTCCGACTCCGATGTGGATTTGATCGCTTCGTGGCGGCATTTTGTGATCGCTTGGTGTCGCACCTGGGCCCGTAAGCCGACCGGCTTACGGGCGATCCTCCGCACCCAATAGGCTGGCTGTCATGGCTCGAGTTTTGATCACCGGCATGTCAGGGGTAGGAAAAACAACTGTCCTGAAAGAGTTGTCCCGGCGAGGCTACCGAACGATAGATACTGACTACGGCGACTGGGTACTCCCTGACGGCACGTGGGATGAACCACGCATGTCGGCACTTCTCGCGTCCGATTTGTCCCTGGTCGTCTCGGGTACTGCCGAGAATCAAGGACGTTTCTATCACCGCTTCGTTGCTGTCGTTCTCCTAAGCGCACCGGTGGAAGTCCTCATTGATCGAGTCTCGGCTCGTACCAACAACCCCTATGGCAATTCCGAGGCTGACCAGGCCGCGATTCGCCAGTATGTTCTCGACGTCGAACCATTGCTTCGAAACGGCGCAACGCTTGAACTGGATGGGTGTCGGCCGATCCCAGAATTGGCGGATGCGGTTGAGAATCTCATCACGGCACCCGGTCACACCTGACGCCGATGAACGACCGGATTACGGGCGCCCCTGGGTGCAATTTCAGGGATTGCGTTGTACGTTGTGCCCATGGTCGAACTTCGGGCACTCACCGACGAGGATATAAGAGCGCATAACGCTGGTGAGGACGACGAGACGGTTCGTTGGCTCTCCGGGAGGGCGGGGACCGTCGATTCCACGCGCCGACACTTTGCGATGCTGGCTGAGAATGCGAGCCGTGGCGCAGGTAAGCGGGGATTCGGCATATGGCTCGACGACCAGTTGGCTGGGTACATCGATGTCGACCCCGACACGAACGACTTACCTGCTGCCGGTGATGTGAATATCTCCTATGCCGTTCATCCTTGGGCACGCCGTCGAGCTGTCGCGATGACCGCTGTCCTTCTGGTCTGCAACTACATTGCGGACGAGGACATTGGTGACCGAGCAATCATCCGCGCTGACCCCCAGAACACTGCATCACTCGGTGTCGCGGAACGCTGCGGGTTCCGTTTCATCGCAGAGATCACCTCGATGAGTGATCACCGTCCGGACGGCTCGCCCGTCGCATACGTGACGTACGCTCTCGATCTTCGCGACAGGGCAGACACCCAGTAAGCGTTCCAAACGGAACGTCCTACAAAACTGAGACAGCGCTTCGTCGTGTAAACGAGTTTGGTTGCCTCTTGTGATGGACTGTAAGCGTGACGCACCCAATCTCGAAAAATGGCCACTCATCTCCAGCGACTCACTCCGGATCTGAGAGTGGGGCCCTGTTCTATGACCGTCCCGGCGTGGCCGAGCGGTATGGAGTTCACCGCCATAGCGGCGTGTCCAGCCCGAACTTCGTAATGGAGGAGCCGGCGCTGCTTGCTGAGCTAGGAGACGTAGCAGGGCTAGATGTCCTTGACCTTGGTTGTGGGGACGCAGCCCTCGGTGCGATGCTCCTGCAACAGGGAAGTGCCAGCTATCTGGGTATTGATGGTTCCCGGGAGATGGTCTCCCGGGCGGAGGAGACGCTCCAGGACGCTCGGGGGACGGTGGCCCTTCAGAATATGGAGGAGCTGTCGCTTCGCGACGGGGCATAGACCTCGTTATTTCGCGGATGGCACAGCACTACCTTGAGGACCTGGACCCCGTTCTCCGGTCCTGTCGTGCCGCACTGCGCCCCGGCGGGAGGATTTGTTTCTCAGTCCTTCACCCCGTCATCACCTCATCGGACGTGCAGTCATCTCCGGATAGGCCGCGCGGAAGTTGGACGGTCGATGATTACTTTGTCGGTGGAACCCGGGAGCGCTTGTGGATGGGCGACACCGTGACCTGGTTCCATAGGACTATCGAACAGTATGTGGGCGCGCTTACTGGTGCAGGATTTACTCTGACAGCCCTGCGCGAGTGCGAACCGGAACCTGGCAGATTCGGCGGAGACGAAGCCGAGTTGAAGCGCAGAAGGCGTGTGCCGTTGTTCCTTTTGCTGTCCGCCCAAGCAACCTGACGCTTGTTTAGGCAATCAGACACCTACTGCGACCCAGAACTGAGGAGATTGCGCCGTAGTTCCGGAAATCTGTCCCTTGAGGGTTGCATTCCCCTGGCGACCCTTTCCTCGCCGCTCTCGGTCCTCACATGCTGGAGAGCCAATCGCCGCCCCGTCAGGGTTCGGCTTACGGAGCGCTGTATTGATGATGTCGCTGCCGGCTCAATCAAGACAATCTTCTCGAGGTACAGTGCACGGATGAACGCGTTCGGCATGTTCTCAACCAAGCCCACCGTCGAGGGCCGGCGAGCGAAGCTTCGCCCCTTCACACCGGCCGATATCGAGGCGATGGGACCGATCCTGGCGGATCCGGAGATGCTCCGCTTCACCGGATCGGTGCATACCGCTGCTGAGGCAGAAGGCAGATTGCCACACCTGGACGCAGCCACGCGGCAATGGTACGAAACGAGGGCGGATCAGGCTGATCGACTGGACCTTGCGATAGTGGACCCCTCGACCGATAAGTGTGTGGGTGAGGTCGTGCTGAATGAATTGAGCGCACACAATGATTCATGCAACTTCCGCATCCTGATTGGGGTGGACGGACGCAATCGCGGAATTGGTTCGGAGGCAACCCTGATGCTTCTCGACTATGCCTTCAGTGCCACAAGCCTGAACAGGGTGGATCTGGAGGTGTACGCGTTCAATCTGCGGGCACGCCACGTCTATGAGCGCTGTGGGTTCGTTTATGAAGGGCGGAAGCGGGCCGCGCTTAAATTCGATGGGGAGTACGTCGATGCGATAGTGATGTCCGTGCTCCGCTCTGATTGGGAGCCGGACACTTACAATCAGTGACGGTCCGCTGAGGCTTCGGCCAACGGGCACCAAGGGTGCGGTGATTGACCGGCTTACGGGCCCAACATTGCGACCTGTCAGTTGGCTCAATGACCGACTCTTGCGTTCTTATGCGCACCGCAGGCTGCGTCTCCAAACGTAGGCTGGCTGAATGAATCAGCGGACCGAAATCGTACTCGTTCACGGATTGTGGCATCAGCCGGCCCACTTCGACCGGTTGGCGGACGATCTGCGCCGCCAAGGCGCCAGTGTCCATGTTCCTCGTCTGCACAGGGGCTCGCTTGCTGCGGACACTGCAGTCGTGCAGGAGATAGTCGATGGATGTGTGGTGACGCCAGTTGTCTTTGGCCATTCGTACGGCGGATCTGTCATCACGGGCCTCGAACGGGTCAGACACCTCGTGTTTGTTGCGGCGTTCGTTCCGGCAGCCGGTGAGAGCGGCGCGATGTTGGGTGGGCCCTCAGCACTGGTCAACGACGCCGTCCGGCATAACGAGGATGGGTCGACCAGTATTCATCCAGGACGGGCTCGCGAGGTTTTGTACGACGATTGCTCTGAAGCCGACAGCGCATGGGCCACCTCGCTCCTCGTACCTCAACAACCGGGTCATGGTCGCGGGGTACCCAGCCGCATTGCGTGGGGAACCATCGAGAGCACCTATGTTCAATGCGAACAGGACAACGCGCTTAGCCCTGTCCTTCAGGAACGTATGGCCGGCCGATGCACCAACGCTGTCAGTTTGAACTCGGGCCATTCACCCTTCATCAGCCAACCTAAGTGGCTCACCAAACTGATCTTGGAGATATAGGTCTCTCGTTCGGCCAACGCCAGCCACCAGTGGGTCGAACCCTAAGTGCGCCTGTTCAGGGATCCCTCAACGGGCGGTGGGCGCTAGCTTTTCGGGCCTTGCCCTACCTGCGGCGCTGAGCTGGTTCCTGATATGCGGCAGCATCCTTGGTTGGGCTCTCCCATTCGCCGCCGCCTTGGTTCGACTGGCTGACCGCCGTCTCGTACCCCTTATCGCTCAACCTCTGAGCGAAGGCCGCCGTGCGAGTCGACCTGCGATCCTCGCGCGCGCTATTCTACCCGACGTAGCTTTCTGATCACATCTGCCCCGTGATGTGTTCAAGGACGTGGCCCTGGCCAGGGTGTTCGACAGCGCTTGCGCCGGCCGGTGCCATTGCCGTGGGGGTGGCGTTGTCTATGAGGACCGCTGCGATGGCGGCAGCGGTGGCGAAGGTGTCGGTGTTGAGGACCCGGCTCCGGGCCGAGGCGCCGTCCAGGAGCAGCGCCAGTTGCTCGCCGAGCTCCTCGGGCTTGGTGGCGCCGGCATCGCGGGCGGTATCGGTGAGCCGCGCGGCAAAATCTCTTTTGTAGTCGCGGGCGTAGGCGCGTGCCGGGTGGCCAGGGTCGGGGATTTCGACGGCCGCCGCGATGAATGGGCACAGGGGCGCGTGGATGTCGAAGATGGCGAGGAGTCGTTCGCGGGGTGTGAGGTCGGTGCGGTCGAAGACCTCGGGCAGGATGTCGGGATCGAATTGCCGGAGGCATTCGGCGATCAGCTCGTCCTTGCCGGCGAAGTGCTGGTAAAGCGTTCGCTTGGACACCTCAGCCGACGCGCAGAGCTGGTCCATCCCGGTGCAGTTGATGCCCTGATCGCGGAACAGTTGTTGTGATGCGCTGAGGATGCGCTCCCGTGCGCCCCTACCGCGGCGCAGACCTCGCGGTCCCTTCTTCAACTCCGTCATACAACCAGCTTATCCCGTAAATGGTACGGCTCGGTGTACTTAACTTGCGCCCGGCCCAACTACATGGATACGTTAAGCACTCAGATCGGTGTACTTAACGCCGACACGGCATATGAATGGAGCACTCATGGGAAAGCTTGATGGCAAGGTCGCGGTGATAACCGGCGGATCCACTGGCATGGCACTGGCAGGCGCAAAACTGTTCGTCGAAGAAGGAGCGCACGTCTTCATCCAGGCCCGGCGGCAGGAAGCACTGGATGACGCCGTCAAACTGATCGGCCGCAACGTCACCGCCGTCCAAGGTGACGCGGCCGACCTGGACGATCTGGACCGCTTGTACGACACCGTCAAACGGGAGAAGGGTTCGATCGATGTACTGTGGGCCAGCGCCGGGATGGGCGAACCCGCCGCCCTCGGCGAGATCACCGAGGAACAGTTCCACCGCGCCTTCTCACTCAACGCGCGCGGCACCCTGTTCACGGTCCAGAAGGCCTTGCCGCTGATCAACGACAACGGCTCGATCTTTATGACCGGATCCAACGCCTCCCTCGGCGCATTCCCCGGCTGGAGCCTCTACGCGGGAAGCAAAGCTGTCCAGCAAGCCTGGGCCCGCGTCTGGCTCAACGAACTGCGCGACCGCAAGATCCGGGTGAACGTCCTGACCCCCGGTCAGGTCGCCACTGCGAAACAGGCAGAACTTTTCGACGACGCAACCAAGGCCGCATTCGAGTCCCTCATTCCCCGCGGAACGATGGGCCGCCCAGAAGAAATCGCCTCAGTCGCCCTGTTCCTCGCTTCCGACGACTCCAGCTACGTCAACGGCCTGGAACTGGTCGCAGACGGCGGCACCACCGCACTCTGAACCACACACCAGGAATCCCACGGGCAAACCCTCGCAACTCCGGTCGCCACAACGAACTGATCTCCAACAAAGCGACACCTCGAGAACAAGAAAAGAGCACAACTCATGAGCACCATTACCCTCATCGGCACCGGAAACATGGCCCGCACAATCGGCACCCTGGCAGTGGCAGGCGGCAATACCGTCGAAGTCATGGGACGCGACCAGTCCAAGGCAGATCACCTGGCCAAGACTCTGGGCGG
Source organism: Pseudarthrobacter arbutini (assembly GCF_054510915.1). Taxonomy (NCBI): domain Bacteria; kingdom Bacillati; phylum Actinomycetota; class Actinomycetes; order Micrococcales; family Micrococcaceae; genus Pseudarthrobacter; species Pseudarthrobacter arbutini. The sequence goes on from NZ_JBTNDQ010000011.1 coordinate 14,251, forward strand.
CGGCGCGACGACGGGCACGTGGGGAGCCCTCCCGGCCGGCAGCATCGTCATCACGGCCCTGTTGTACGACGGCGTCGTTCCGGTCGTCGCAGAGTACGGTGACGCCCTCGCAGGCAAGGTCATCATCGACATCAGCAACCCCTTCAACGCCACGTTCGACGGACTGGCCCACAACGGGGAGACCTCGATCGCGCAGGAAGTCGCCAAGATAGCCCCAGCCAGCGCCAGCGTGGTGAAGGCATTCAACACCATCTTCCGTAATGTCCTGGAGAAGGGCCGGCCCAACGTCCTTATCGCGGGCGACAATGCGCAAGCCAAGGCGGACGTGGCGGCATTCACCGAAAGCCTCGGGCTGCGCCCGCTGGACGTCGGCGGTCTGAAAATGGCCCACTGGCTGGAAGGAATGGGCCTGGTCACGGTGGGCCTCGCCGGCAACGGGGTCGGCCACTGGGACTTCGCCCTCGGCGTCAACGAATTCGCCGGCTGAGCCGCGGGAGCCGAGCAGTCACCGGTCAGGTCGCTGTGCGTCCTGACCGGTTGATGGATCACCCACTCGCCAATGTCTGATATCAATGCTGGCGAAACGTACTGACCAAGGAGACTTCTTGCGATGAAGCTCCCGTTTTGTGATTCCTATTGTCGGGACCGCTGCCAGCGGCACTAGTAGCTATCTGACCCACGGGACGCAGATGACCCGCTCCCTCGATCCGGTGCTGCTGTTCACCATTTCAACCTAGCCACCCAAAGTCATTAAGCACTGAGCTACCAAACACCACCTCCACCCCGTGCCTGCCCGCAAGCCGGTCCCCCACCGGCACAAGCCCGCTCACAATTTTTTGAATCTCGATCGCCGAGTTTCCGCGGCCGATCGATTCCCGTATGACCCGCCCGAGAAAATGCCCGGTGACGGGGGGATAAACGGTACCTTCTCAATCATGACCGGACTCCTCATCGGATACGCCCGCGTATCCACCAACGACCAAGCGCTCACCGCCCAGAAAAACGCCCTGGCCGCTCTGGGGGTAACGCCGGAACAGACCTTCACCGGCCAGAGTCTTACCGGCGCCAACCGGGCACGGCCGGGACTCAGGCAAGCGCTGGCCGCGTGCTGGGCGCGGACCCGCCAGGGCGTGCAGGTCGCAAAAGCAAATGGTCGCCTCCGGGGGAAATAGCCCAAGCGTTCCAAGAAGCAGGAGGACCGCCTGGTCTGCGTTCACCGGGCAGGGACTCACACTGCCGTGGACCTTGCCGAACTCTTCGCGGTGGCGCGCTCAACGCTCTACCGCGCCACCAAACGCACCGGCGAGACCACATAACCCTCAGCGTGAATCCGTACCGAACCTCCTCATACCCTTATCTAAGAGAATGCCTGCTCAGCGCGTAGTCAGTGGCCGCTAAGGGTTCCCAAACGGGACGGACGCGACGCATCAGATGGGGGACGCCGTCACCAACCGCTGCGCGTCGGCATATGTCCTTTTCGGGCATCGTCGGGCATTGCCATTTCGGCCCCAGGCCTAGGAGGCGATTTTTCTGGACCGTGCCAAATCTGCCGCTGACGGCGCGCGTGCCTCCCAGGCTGGCGTTCATCATACTGGTTCTATGCAGGCGACGACGGTGTTGGTCGAGGGCGAGAGTGACCGGATGGCGGTCGAGACACTGGCCCTTCGCCTTGGCCATGATCTGACAGCCGAGCGGGTGACGGTCGTGCCGATGGGAGGCGCGACCAGTATCGTCCATTTCCTCGACCGTTACGGCCCGGACGGCGCAGGCCACCGGTTGCTCGGCTTGTGTGATGCAGGGGAGTCTCGTGGCATCGCTCGAGCGCTTGCCCGGGCGGGCGTCGGGTCCGGTTCGCTGGCCGAGCTTGGGTTCCACGTCTGTCACGACGACCTGGAGGACGAACTCATCCGCTGCCTTGGGGTCGATGGCGTGCTCGACGTCATCGCGGCTCAGGGCGAGCTCGCGTCGTTCCAGATCCTCCAACGCCAGCCCTCACAGCGAGAGCGGCCGATAACGGCGCAGTTGCGCCGGTTCTTCGGGGGACGCAGCGGCAACAAGGTCCGATACGCAGGTCTACTCATCGACGCATTGCCCGCTGGGCAGGCACCCCCGCCGCTCTCCCGCCTCGTTTCATCACTCTGATGTGACGACCACCCAAACAGGCCACAAATGCCTCCCGGGCGGCCGCCGTCGAACGCGTTCCCGATGCACTTCGCGGCATCCCCTAACGAGGCACTTTGGGGCTTGTCCGTGCGGTTATTGCCGCTTCTTACCTCTATCATGGAGCTTGCGGGAAACTGAGTACTTTTGATCCTGCCGGCGGAGTGTAAAACCGGCATACCTGCGGGCGGCAGTCTGCACCTTTGAAGGGAACACCTATGGCTCGGAGCCCCGAAGAATCGCTCAAGGCGACTCTGGGCAGAGTGGCTCCAGGCACGCCGCTGCGCGATGGGCTGGAACGCATCCTCCGGGGGCGGACCGGTGCGCTGATCGTGCTGGGCTCGGACCGGACCATCGATTCCATCTGTTCCGGCGGGTTCGACATCGGCATCGATTTCTCCCCCACAAGGCTCCGCGAACTGGCCAAGATGGACGGCGCCATCATCTGCGACAAGGACGCCGGCAACATTCTGCGCGCCGCGGTCCAGTTGGTCCCGGACTCAAGCATCGAAACCCAGGAATCCGGCACGCGGCACCGCACGGCGGAGCGTGTGGCCATCCAGACCGGCGTTCCCGTGATTTCCGTCAGCCAGTCCATGCAGATCATCGCGTTGTACGTGAACGGGCTCCGGCACGTGCTGGAGGGATCCGAGAAGGTCCTGGCCCGCGCCAACCAGGCCCTCGCCACGCTGGAACGGTACCGTTCGCGGCTGGACCAGGTGACCAGTTCCCTGTCCGCCCTGGAGATCGAGGCCATGGTGACCGTCCGTGACGTAGCGGTCACCCTGCAGCGCCAGGAAATGGTCCGCCGGATCTCCGAGGAAATCTCGCAGTACGTCCTGGAACTTGGCGAGGACGGGCGCCTGCTTTCCCTCCAGCTCGATGAGCTGACAGTGGGCCGCGGCCCCGGCAGCGACGTCATCATCCGCGACTACGCCGGACCGGACGCGTCCGCGGAGGACATCGAACGGGCCGTCAGCGCGCTGGTGAACCTCGGCCCCACGGAGCTGATCGACCTGGGCAAGATCTCCGGGATCGTCGGTTTTGCCGGCGGCGAGGCCAACCTCGACGCCGTGGTTCAGCCCCGCGGTTACCGGCTGCTGTCCGGCCTCAAGGCAGTCCCCAAGGCTGTTGCCGACCGCCTAGTGGACCACTTCGGCGGCCTGCAGTTCCTGATGGCGGCAACCATTGACGACCTCATGACCGTTGACGGCATCGGCGACCAGCGCGCCCGCACCGTCCGCGAAGGCCTGAGCCGCATGGCCGAAGCCAGCCTGCTGGACCGCTTCCTCTAATCCCCACCGGAGGGGGCCCAGGATAGGGCGGATCAGCTGAGCTGGAATACTGCCTTGGGGCTGGCCCTCGAGCCGAGCTTGGCCGTGAAAATGTAGTACGCCCCGCCCGCTCCTGGCTTGGCCTCGATGGGGCTGCAGCCTTCCAGCGTGCGGTTCCGGGCCCAGGGGAAGTTCGCCGTTTCGCTGGCGCCCGGGGCAATCGTCTTCACCAGGTCTTCGCTTGTGGCCTGGCAGTCCTTGGACGAGAAGATCCTGTCCGCGCCGCTGGTCACCAGGAATTCCATCTGGGACGTTCCGATGTTCACCTCGCACGGCATGGTTCCGCCGTTGGTCACCTTCAGGGTGAGCAGCGGGTTCTCCTCGGGGCCGTAGGCGGCTTTGTCGGTCGACGCGGACACCGTCACCAGGTTTTGGTTGCAGGAAGGCGTGGGTGTGGGGGTGGGTTCGCTGGCCGCAGTTTCCGACGGCGACGCACCGGTCGCGGCGGCGGATTCGCTGGCGCCGTCGGTGGAGGATGTCTGCTCGGTGCCGCTGAAGGCGCCGGCCACGGCAAAGCCACCGAACGTGAGCGCCACGGCCATCAGCAGGGCTGTTCCCACAAAAAGCCGGCGGCGGCGGTAGACGGCTGCGCTCGGCTGCCGGGTAGCGCCGGAACCGCCCCGGGAACCGGATGCGGATGCCGTCTTGCGCCGTGATGAATTGCCTTGCCTGCCCATCCTTCTAGGCTAGAGAACCCACCGGATTCTGCCGTCCCACCACGCCGGTCCCCCGGCCAACGCTAAGGTCACAGTTTGTCCGCGGCATCTTCGCGCGGGCTCCCGGGAATCCACTACAGTGTTGGGATCGACGCTACAACCCTTTCCCCACCCAGGCCCGCGGACGGCGCCCCCGTTACGGCCCAGTTCGGCACGGATGACCTCCGCCCCGACCAGCTCGCGGCGCTGCACCGCAGGATCACCGGCTGGTTCGCTGAGACGGCGAGGGACTTGCCCTGGCGCGAACGCCACTGCTCACCGTGGGGAGTCCTGGTCAGCGAGATCATGCTGCAGCAGACCCCAGTGGTGCGGGTGCTGCCTGTCTGGCGGGAATGGCTCGAGCGCTGGCCCACCCCCGCCGCCCTCGCCGGCGTGCCTGCAGGGGAAGCCGTCCGCTCCTGGGGCAGGCTCGGCTACCCCCGCCGGGCACTCCGCCTGCACGCAGCCGCCGCTGCCATCGTCCGCGACCACGGTGGCAAGGTCCCCGGCAACTACACGGAGCTGCTGGCCCTGCCCGGGGTGGGCAGCTACACGGCCGCGGCCGTTGCCGCCTTTGCCTTCGGACGCCGGGAGACCGTGGTGGACACGAACATCCGGCGTGTCCACGCGCGCCTGGTTTCCGGCGTCGCGCTCCCCTCACCATCGCTGAACGCTGCGGAGATGCGGCTCGCGGCGGAACTGCTGCCGGACGACGTCGGGACTTCCGTGCACTGGAATGCTGCGGTGATGGAACTGGGGGCGCTGGTCTGCACGGCGCGGGCGCCCAAGTGCGCGGACTGCCCGGTGCGGGACTCCTGTGCCTGGCTGGCAGCCGGCGAGCCGCCGCCGTCGTACGTTCCCAAAGGTCAGGCGTGGCACGGAACTGACCGGCAGGTCCGGGGTGCCGTGATGGCTGTGCTCCGGCTTGCGGACGCACCGGTGCCGGCGGAAATGTTCCAGCGGGAGCCTGCTGACCTGGGCTTCGCGGCGGACGGAATCGGCGTGCCCCTGTCCGCACTGCACCGCCTGAACTCCGCGCCGGAACAGCTCGAACGTGCCATTTCCGGCCTCCTTGGCGACGGGCTGGCCGAGCTGCACCAGGGCGGATACCGGCTGCCAGCCTGAGACCCCTTTAGGGTGGCCCGCGCCCGGATGGCATACTTTCTGGTGACTCAAACCGGGGGAAATTCATGAGAATCGTGTTGTACGTCATCTGGGCACTGTTTGTTGCGGGCGTCATTTTTGCGCTGGTCCGTTCACTGCGGAAAACCAAGCGGCAGGAAAAACTGATCGCCGGCTGGCCAAAAGTCCAGGCGACCGTCACCGGCAACGTGGCGGGCTGGACACATGGCGGAGGCGGCTCAACGCGGAGCCGGCGCTTCTACCCCACGTACCAGTTCGCGGACCCCAACGGGACCCTGTATGCCGGCGAATCCGAGGTTTCGTACGCCAACCGGCAGGCACCGGGATCGCTCCTGGAAGTGGCCTACAACCCGGCGAATCCCAACCAGTCGTTCCAGGTGGCGTCCGAATCGAAAATGGTGATCGGGTGCCTCATGCCGGTCTTCGTATTCTTCGCCCTGCTGCTGTTCTGGGTCGCCGGCGCCTTCCCGCTGGGCTGAACCGTGGACTCCCTGAAGCTGCTGTTCATCGTCCTGCCCGGGCTTTTCCTTGCCGCGGGCCTGATCCTGATGGGGCTGTCCCTGGCCGCGTCCTTCCGCCGGAAACGTTCCATGGCGGGGTGGCAGGAGGCTTCGGCCACCGTCACGGGAAACCTGCACGGCACGTACGGACCCGGAAGCAACGCCCGGAACCGCTTTGCGCCGTCGTACGAATTCGCGGACGCGGGGGGAAAACGCTGGCTGGGGCAGGCCGATATCTACAGCCAGGACCAGGCGATCATCGGCACCCACATACCCGTGGTCTACAACCCGGCCAATCCCGCCGAATCCACGCTGCCGGTCTTCGCTGTTGCCAAAGGCCGGCTGGCCACAGGTCTCATTATGGTGATCTTTGGGGCCGCAGCCATAACAATGTTTGCATCACTTTCCTGGTAGCAATGCGGGCTTCCGGCTCCGGATTTACGCTGAAGTATGGGCAAGCCCGGGGTACTTCTGGCACTGATGACGACGGCGGTTCTCACCTCCGGTTGCTACTACTACTACCCCGTCCCGCCGCCGTGCCCTGCCATCGCCCAGGCCACTGCCGTCTCGGTGACAGTGGCGCGGGAGTACGTGGCGCAGGTGGGGTCGTTGCGCCTGAAGGCCTGCCAGGACGGTGTCTGTAAGGAAGCCGCCGTCGAGCTTTTTCCCGGCACTGCATCCATTGACCAAGGCTGCGCACCGGACGGGGTCTGCTCTGCCACGGCTTCCCCGGACGGGACCATGATCGGGATGCTGATGCTTGAGTCCCTCACGGAGGCCCCGATGGCGCTGACCGCCACGGGTACTTCTGCTGGCGGATCCGCCCTCCCTGTGCGCACCTTGGATTTCCGGCCCCGCGGGGCCTACCCCTACGGGGAGCATTGCGGGAGGTTCGTCACGGCTTCGGTGATTCTCGACGCCGAGGGACTGCGACAAGCCGTTTGATGGCCCTCGCTGGCGACAAATAAGCCCCGTCAAACCCCGCCCTTGACTTCCACTCAGGACACTTCTACGGTCTGTATTACCAGCATCGGCAACGTTGGATTTAGAACAGGTTCCCCGCCGGGAAGGGGTAAGGATGCCACTTTCAGATAGGGAGCGGAAACAGCTCGAGGAGCTGGAATCGGGCCTGGCGGCAGACGATCCGAGGCTCGCCGAGGAACTCTCGACCGGCTCCGTGGGCCTCAGGTTTGGGCGCCATATCTACCTCGGTGCCATCGCATGCCTGATCGGGCTGGTGTTGCTTATTGTCGGGGTCAGCACGCAGATCATCGCGGTCGGCGTCGGCGGCTTCCTGCTGATGGGAGCCGGCACGTACCTGCTCGTGGACAAGCGGTCCTTTAGTCTGGGCCGCAGCAGCCAGGTCAAATAGGCAACTCAGGCCACGGCCTACGGCTCGCCGAAGCCTGCCTGCACCAGGCCGCCGACGTAGTTCAGGGCACGCTCGGCGTCGGGCCCCCAAGCCTCGATATGGAGCAAGGATCCCTTGCCTGCCGCCAGGGTCATCAGGGATGTCATTGACGCGCCATCCACGCCGTTGACCGTGACCTCGGCGTTGAGGGACGCCAGACCGCCCGCGATCTTGGCGGCCGGACGGGCGTGCATGCCGGCCTCATTCACCAGTTCGAAGTCGCCGGTGAAGTCCGGCCCTGAACCGGTGACGGACCCTTCAGCCACGGTGCTTTCGGCGAGCACCCGCGAAGCAGCCGCCACCTCCGGTCCCAATCCGTACACCGCTTCGGCTGCACGTTTGACTGCCTTCACGTCGGCGCCGCCCTGTGCGGCCACGGCGGCAGCCACGAGGCCTTCCACCAGGGGCGCGTCCGCCAGGAGCACGCCGGCCGGCTCCTCCACGAGCTCCAGGGCCGATTCCGCCGTCATCACTGCAGATCCCAGGTCCGTCAGGACCACCACGCCATCGCCGCCGGCCGCCTTGTCCAGGGCAGACATGACTTTTTCCAGGCTCGTTCCGATCCTGCCGTCGGCGGTGCCCCCGGCGGCGAGGATGACGACGTCGGGCGCCATCTGGGCGGCAAGCTCCACGGCGCCGTCGGCTATTTTCTCGCTATGGGACACCACCACCAGGCGCACCGTCACGCTGCGGCCCCAACGGCGGCCCGCAGAATGAGGGCGCTGGAGGCGGCGCCCGGATCGCGGTGCCCCGCGCTCCGCTCCCCCAGATAACTGGCGCGGCCCTTGCGGGCGACCAGGGGCTCGGTGGCCACGGCGCCGGCCTCAGCCGCCTCAGCGGCTGCGACCAGAACTCCAAGGACGGTGCCTGCGCCGTCCGCCGCGGCGGCCTGCGCTGCCTCCGCGGCGGGGGTCCAGGCATCAACCATGGTCTTGTCGCCGGACTCGGCCTTACCCCTGGCCACGATCCCATCGCGGGCAGCCACGAGCGCGTCGGCGAGCCACCCCGGATCAATCTCGGCCGCGTCGCCCATTGCGGTGGACGCCCGCAGGAACGCGGTTCCGTACAAGGGTCCCGCGGCGCCGCCCACCTTGGACATCAGGGTCATGGCAGTCAGTTTCAGGGCCGCGCCGGGGGTCTCCGGCGGCGCATCGGCCAGTTTCTCCAGCACGGCCTGGAAGCCGCGGTCCATGTTCTCGCCGTGGTCAGAATCCCCGATGGCACGGTCCAGCTCGATGAGCCACACCCGGTTTTCCGCCATGGCCTGGGCGCAGAGAGTCAGCCATCGGACGGCCCATGTCACGTCCAGCACCACGGTTACACGCCCCAACGCAGGGCTGCGGTGTGCACGGGTGCGTCCCACAGCTGCGTCAGTTCATCGTCGAGCCGGAGCACGGAGATGGAGCAGCCCTGCATTTCCAGGGACGTGATGTAGTTCCCTACCAGCGAGCGTTCGACGGCGGCTCCCCGTTCTGCGATCACCTGGGCAGCGCGGCGGTAGACGATGTACAGCTCGCTCAGGGGGGTCCCGCCCATGCCGTTGACGAACAGCAGTACTTTCTCGCCGCCGGTGATGCCCAGGTCGCTGAGGACCGGGTCCAGCAGGCGGTCCGTGATGCCGTCAGCGTTCTCCATCGGGATTTTGTGCCGGCCGGGCTCGCCATGGATGCCGATGCCGATCTCGATCTCATCATCCGCCAGGTCGAAACTGGGCGTTCCCGCATGCGGTACTGTGCACGCGGACAGCGCAACCCCCATGGTGCGGACGTTGCTGTTGACGCGGTCACCGATCGCGGCCACGGCATCGAGGCTATCGCCCCGCTCAGCCGCGGCGCCGGCGATTTTCTCCACCAGAACGGTGCCGCCCACTCCGCGGCGGCCTGCGGTATACAGGGAGTCCTCCACCGCGACGTCGTCATTCACCAGGACCGTGCGGATGTCCACACCTTCGGCCTGGGCCAGTTCCGCTGCGGTCTCAAAGTTCAGGACGTCGCCGGTGTAGTTCTTCACGATATGGACGACGCCGGCTCCCGAGTTGACGGCAAGCGTTGCCGGAAGGATCTGGTCCGGCGTCGGCGAGGTGAACACCGCCCCCGGCACGGCGGCGTCGAGCATTCCCAGCCCGACAAACCCGGCGTGGAGCGGCTCGTGGCCGCTGCCCCCGCCGGAAACGAGTCCGACCTTTCCCGCCACCGGCGCGTCTTTGCGCGTGACGTACTTCGGATCGGCAGTGACGGTGACGAGTCCCGCGTGGGCCAGACCGAATCCCTCGACGGATTCGTCAACCACGGAACGGGGATCATTGATGAGCTTTTTCATGGCAGAACTCCTGGGGTGTGGGTGCTTCCTGGAGGATGCACTTTGACCCTACTACCGCCGCCTGAAGTCCGGTAGCCTGCGGCGATGCGGCGGAAGCGGTAAGGGACAGCCCCCAATGACTGTCCCTTACGGCAGGCCCCACACTGCAACCCTGACAGTTTATCCATCAATTCGACATAAAGCTATTTATGTCACAGGGTGACTTCTTGCCGCGGTTGTCCGCAGCAGGATTGGGGGGTGTTTAGAGGGTCTTGATCATGCGGGTATTGCCCAGGGTATTGGGCTTGACCCGCGCCAGGTCCAGGAACTCGGCAACGCCTTCGTCATGGGAGCGCAGCAGCTCGGAGTAGACCACCGGGTCCACGGCTGTCTGGTCGGCCATGACCTCGAAGCCGTGGCGCTTGAAAAAATCCACCTCGAACGTAAGGCAGAAGACCCGGGCCACACCCAATTCACGGGCCTCGTCCAGCAGGCTTTCCACCAGCACGTGCCCTACGCCTTTGCCGCGCCACGCGTCCGATGCGGCCAGCGTGCGGACTTCGGCGAGGTCCTCCCACATAACGTGCAGGGCCCCGCAGCCGATGACCTCGCCGTCATCGGCTTCGGCGATCCGGAACTCCTGGAGGCTCTCGTAATAGGCAACCGTCTCTTTCGCCATGAGGATCCGTTGCTCCGCCAGCGGCGCCACCAGTCTCTTGATGGCGGCCACGTCGCTGGTACGTGCAGAACGGAGGTGGAAAGAGTCAGTCACAGGGTCCATCCTACGATGGCAGCCCGGCTGGTTTGGGCGCACCCGTAGGGACGCAGTCAGCCTTGCTCGGCGGCCCAGTCGGCGACGCGCTGGGTGCTTTCCTCTTCGGAGAGGTCCTCCACGCGAGTCATGATGGACCAGCGCACACCGTAGGGGTCCCGGATGCTAGCGAATCGGTCTCCTGACACAAATGTGGACAGCGGCTCCCGAACGGTAGCCCCTATCCGCTCGGCGCGCGCAATAAGAGCGTCCGCGTCGGCGCAGTAGAAGCCGATCGAGCAGCAATCATCGTCGCCGTTCGGCGCCGGAACGAGGCGGTAGTCCGGGTTGGGCTCTCCAATTTGGAGTCGCCCCTGACCGAAGTCAAGTTCGGCGTGGACGACGATTCCGCCGATCTCGGTGACATTTACTGTGCGCGCGCCGAAGACGTCCTGGTAGAAGGTGATCGCCTCCTTGGCAGAAGGGATCGCAAGGAACGGCGTGAGGCTCGTGAAGCCGTGCGGGATACCGGATTTCGTGTGCTTGCCATCGGCGGCGTTGGTCAGTTCGGGGCTTGTAGTATCAGTCATAGATCTCACGGTACGCACAGGTCGGCTCAGCGGCTTGGAGAATTGCGACAGCCTGGATAAGGAGTGTACTCCCATGGTGGGTTCGTTCAAGGGAATCCTCTACCCGGCCCGGCTCCCCACATTTCACCGTGTGCCCGCGCCTGAGTCCGTCACGAACCTGGTGCAGTGGTTTTGGATCCCCGAGTGGGACATTGAGCCAGGGCACACGTCCCGCCAGCACGTGATCGCGTTCCCGACGTCCAACCTTGTGGTCCAAGAGGATCTCGTTGAGTTCGCAGGCCCAACAACCCGTCGATCGCATCGCGATCTCACGGGCCGGGGCTGGGCGGTTGGGGCCCTCCTGCGTCCCGCGCTGGTTCCACGTTTCACGGATGATCCGGGGAGCCTGCGGGATTCCCAGCTGCCACTACCGCTCGCGGATCTGCATGCCTCAGTATCGGAGGCGATGAGGGGAACCGATCCAGGGGAACGTCGACAACGCGCGGTGGAGGCTTTCACTGGCTGGCTGGTAACGCAGAGTCCAGAGGTGTCCGAGGAAGGCTTTCTTGCCAATGCGATGATGGACATTATCGGAACATCGGCCGACGTAACTAGCATTGAAGACGTTGCCGCGCGTCTGTTTGTTTCGCCGAGAACCCTGCAACGCGCAGCGCGGAAGTACATCGGCCTGAGCCCGTCCGCGCTCATCCGGAGGCGCCGGTGGGCTTCCGTTGGCTGGGTCGCTCCCGTACCGGCGCCATTTGCCGCTTGCTGCTCCTTCGTCGCTCTGACGCAAGCTACACAAATGACCCCGGCACGCTCGCTTCGCGAAAAGGCGCACCAACGCACGAGGCGGCGAGCATCAGACATTTGTGTAGGCGCCGTCAGAGCGAGGTACGAGCAGGCGCCGGCAAATGCCTGATGCTCGCCGCCGGACTCAACCACGACTCCAGTTAAGAGCGAAGGCCCCGCCTGCTCCTTTGGGGAGCGGGCGGGGCCTTTGCTGTCTTGCCTTAGACGCTCGGCGCGATCTCCGGGATGCGCGGCTTGGCGTTGCCGGCGAACGTGAACTTGGCGTCGTCGCCTTCGCCATCCACGTCCACTACAACGATGTCGCCGGCGTGGAGCTCGCCGAACAGGATCTTCTCGGAGAGCTGGTCCTCGATCTCGCGCTGGATGGTGCGGCGCAGCGGCCGGGCACCCATGGCGGGATCGTAGCCGCGGGTCGCCAAGAGCACCTTGGCCGCGGTGGTGAGCTCGATACCCATGTCCTTGTCCTTGAGGCGCTTCTCCAGGCGGCCAACGAACATGTCCACGATCTCGATGATCTCGTCCTGGGTGAGCTGCGGGAACACCACAACGTCATCCACACGGTTCAGGAACTCCGGACGGAAGTGCTGCTTGAGCTCTTCCGTCACACGGGCGCGCATCCGGTTGTAGCCGGTCTGCGTGTCGGTGCCGGACTGGAAGCCGGTGGCAACGCTCTTGGAGATGTCCCGGGTGCCCAGGTTTGTGGTCATGATGATCACGGTGTTCTTGAAGTCCACCACGCGGCCCTGGGAGTCGGTCAGGCGGCCGTCTTCCAGGATCTGCAGGAGTGAGTTGAAGAGGTCAGCGTGCGCCTTCTCCACTTCGTCGAACAGGACCACGGAGAACGGACGACGGCGGACCTTCTCGGTCAGCTGGCCACCCTCTTCGTAGCCGACATAGCCCGGAGGGGCACCGAAGAGCCGTGAAACAGTGTGCTTCTCCGAGTACTCGGACATGTCCAGCGTGATGAGGGCGTCCTCGTCACCGAACAGGAATTCGGCCAGGGCCTTGGCGAGCTCGGTCTTGCCGACGCCTGTGGGGCCGGCGAAGATGAACGAGCCGCCCGGACGCTTGGGGTCCTTCAGGCCTGCACGGGTACGGCGGATTGCCTGGGACAGGGACCTGATGGCCTCGTTCTGGCCCACCACACGCTTGTGCAGTTCGTCTTCCATCTTCAGCAGACGCGTGGACTCTTCCTCGGTCAGCTTGAAGACCGGGATGCCGGTGGAGTTGGCCAATACCTCGGCGATGAGATCCTCATCCACCTCGGAAATGTCATCCATGCCGCCGGACTTCCAGTGGCGTTCCTTCTCGGAGCGCTCGGTAATGAGCTTCTGCTCCTTGTCCCGGAGCGAAGCGGCACCTTCGAAGTCCTGCGCGTCGATGGCGGATTCCTTCTCCATCTTCAGCTTGGCGATCCGCTCATCCATGGCCTTCAGCTCCGGCGGAGCGGTCATCCGGCGGATGCGCAACCGGGCACCGGCCTCATCGATCAGGTCGATGGCCTTGTCCGGCAGGAAGCGGTCCGAGATGTAGCGTTCGGCGAGGTTCGCGGCCGAGGCGAGGGCGCCGTCGGTGATGGTGACGCGGTGGTGCGCCTCGTAGCGGTCGCGCAGGCCCTTGAGGATCTCGATCGCGTGCGCGACGGAGGGCTCCTTGACCTGGATCGGCTGGAAGCGGCGCTCGAGTGCGGCGTCCTTCTCGATGTGCTTGCGGTACTCATCCAGGGTGGTGGCACCGATGGTCTGCAGTTCACCGCGGGCCAGCATGGGCTTCAGGATGGACGCAGCATCGATGGCACCTTCAGCAGCACCGGCACCCACAAGCGTGTGGATCTCGTCGATGAAGAGGATGATGTCGCCGCGGGTGCGGATTTCCTTGAGGACCTTCTTCAGGCGCTCTTCGAAGTCACCGCGGTACCGGGAGCCGGCCACCAGTGAACCGAGGTCCAGGGTGTACAGCTGCTTGTCCTTGATGGTTTCCGGGACGTCGCCGCGGACGATGGCCTGGGCGAGGCCTTCGACGACGGCGGTCTTGCCGACGCCGGGCTCACCGATCAGGACAGGGTTGTTCTTGGTACGCCGCGACAGGACCTGCATAACGCGTTCCATCTCGGACTCGCGTCCGATCACCGGGTCCAGCTTGTTCTCGCGCGCAGCCTGCGTCAGGTTGCGGCCGAACTGGTCCAGGACCACGGAACCGGCGGGAGTGCCTTCGGGCTGGCCGGGACCAACGCCGGCGCCGGTGGTTTCCTTGCCCTGGTAGCCGGAGAGGAGCTGGATAACCTGCTGGCGGACGCGGTTGAGGTCTGCGCCAAGCTTGACCAGCACCTGGGCGGCAACACCTTCACCCTCGCGGATGAGGCCCAGCAGGATGTGCTCCGTGCCGATGTAGTTGTGGCCCAGCTGCAGGGCTTCGCGCAGCGAGAGTTCCAGCACCTTCTTGGCGCGCGGGGTGAAGGGGATGTGACCGGACGGGGCCTGCTGGCCCTGGCCGATGATCTCCTGTACCTGCTCGCGCACGCCGTCGAGCGAAATGCTCAAGGACTCAAGAGCTTTGGCGGCAACGCCCTCACCTTCATGGATCAGACCCAAGAGGATGTGTTCGGTACCAATGTAATTGTGGTTCAGCATGCGTGCCTCTTCTTGGGCAAGCACAACTACGCGACGGGCACGGTCCGTAAATCGCTCAAACATTTTCGCCACACTCCTAGCTACGACGTACTTTGATGCTACGTGGCAGACCCACTATTGGGGAGCGTGTTCGCCACAGGGGAAACCGTGGCTTCTTGAAGGTTGTTCTCAGGCGGTGGCACTAGGTCGTCGCAGAGGCGTGCCAGGGCCGGGAGGCAGGCCTGGGCTTCCTCGAACGGAAAGAAGTGCCCGCCCTCGAATGTTTCCACTTCCCGCGGAAATGCTGTGTAATCGCCCCAGCCGGAGAGGAGCGACGGCGGCGCCAGCGGATCGTGCGTCCCGCTCCACGCGACCACGGGGACCGGCAAAGGTGCCCGCCGGCGTGCCGCCGTATCCGGCCGGTAAGTAGTGATGACCCGCAGGTCTGCGCGCAGGCCGGGCAGGAAGAGCGGACGCATGGGGCTGGTGCGAAGCGCCGAGTTGACGGCGCCCACCCGTTCGAGCGCGTCCAGGAAGTCCTCGTCCGGGAGGTCGATCAGTGGAGCGAACACCTCCGCGGACGAATTGTGCGGCGGGCGGCTGCCCATGACCAGGACAAACGCCGGGAGGGGGCCGCCTAGGCGCTGAAGTTCGACGGCGGCCTCGTAGGCAAGGAGGCCGCCGAGACTGTGCCCCGCCAACACAAAGGGACGGTCCGCCGGCACCTGGCCCGCGATGGCGGCGGCGAGGTCCAGCAGGGTCACGGGCTGGCCTGGATCCTGCTGTGCGGGCTGGTTTTCGTCCAGCTGCCCCTGGACCAGCTGGCTCTGGATCAGGCGCACATTCAAGGCTTGCAGCTCCGGGACTCCGTCACCGGGGTCGGTGCTGCGCAGCCAAGGCCGGAAGGTGGCCACCGATCCTCCCGCGGGTGGCAGGCAGCAGACCAGTGGCGCGGCTCCGACCATCTCAGGCCACCGGCTTCCTGCGGAAGCTTCCGATGGTAACCGGCTCCCACACTGACAGGTCCCGCTGGCCCTGGACCGCGGTGCCCACCAGCAGCGCCTGGAAGCCGGCATTCAGCAGGCCGAGCGCCGCTTCCGGGGAATCCACGCCGCTTGCGCTGACGGCGCAGGGAGTGCCAGCGGTTTTGACGGCCTGTGCCAGCTGTTTGCTCCGGCCAAGATCCGCGGCACCCTTCTCCTTGTTCTTAATGTCCTTGTTGTTAACGGCAATAACCGCCTCGCCCGGGTATTCGATGGTGGAGATCTCCGCTTCCGAGACCACCTCGATGAAGGGCACCAGCCCCAGTTCCAGGGCTTGTCCGGCCAGGCTGTTCAGGCCCTTTGTGGGCAGCAGCTGGGCTGTGAGGAGCACAGCTGCCACCCCGAGGTCCCGCGCCTTGACCAGCTGGTCGCGGCGGGTGATGAAGTCCTTCTGGAGGAGTGGTAAGTCGGTCAGGCTGCGAACCTGCCGAAGCAGCTCCTCATCGCCACCGAACCAGCGGCCGGTGACCACCGAAAGGCACGGCGCCCCGGCGAGGTGGTAGGACTCCACCACTTCCGGCACTGACCTGCCGTTCAGCAGGTCCGTACCGTCGGCGTCGTTCTTCTTGATTTCCATGATCAGCGGGTTGGGACCGGCAAGGGCCGCGGCGATGAACCCGTTCACAGGTCCGCCCCCGACGCGACGCGGCGTTCCGCCCCCAGCCAGGCGGCACCGATGGATTCGATGTTGGCCGCCGAGAAGGCACCGTCCGGGCCCCGCGTTGCGGAGTCGGCGTCCACTCCCCGGTAGTTCGGCAACTCCCTGAGTGCCGCGTGGGCCTCGGCGTTATCCGCCGTAACCCCGCCCGCGACCAGGAACGGCAGGTCCAGGGCCCGGGCCGTGGCAAGCAACGCCTCCGCCGGAACTTCCTGCCCTGTGCTGCCGATGCGGCCGTCGCTGCTCATGGCATCAAAAATGGCGATGTCTGTGCCGGCACGCCGGTAGGCACCGAAGTATGGCTTTTCCAGGCACGCGCCGTCCTGAAGGTGGAAAACTTTGACGATCACCGCGTCTGCGGGCAGCAGCCGCCGCAGTTCTGCCACCATTTTCGGCGTCTGGAACGCGTGCAGCTGCACCCACCGGATACGGCTCCTGATCATCAGGGCGGCGAGCTGTGCAGCGTCGGCCGAGAAGGTGACCAGGCAGGGCTGCAGGCCGTCGATGGAACGGCAGGACTCAGCGAGTGCCTCCACCTCATCGTCCGCGAGTGACCGCGCCGATCCCGGGATCCCCCACCAAAGCCCGGCGAGGGTGGCCCCGCCTACGGCCAAGGCGCCAAGGTCCGCGCCGTTGGTGGCACCGCAGGCTTTGAGCTGGACACGGTTTTTCATTTCAGTCCGATCATGGAAGCGATGCGGTTGTACTGGAGTTCGTTCGTGCCGGAGTAGATGGATCCGGCGATCGAGTTCCGGACTTCCTTCTCCAACCCGGATTCCGTGAGGTACCCGGAGCCGCCGAACACCTGCACCGCGTCCAGGCTGGACGCGAGGTTGTACCGGCTGGTGAGCAGCTTCGCGATGGACACCTCACGCGTGGCGCGCTTGCCCAGGGAAATCAGGCGGGCCGCCTCGAACAGCCACATCCGGGAGGTAGATGCGCCGATGGACATGTCCACGATTTTCTGTGCGACCTGCTGGTAGCTGCCGATGGCTTTGCCGTATTGCTTGCGGGTGCGGGCGTGCTCGATGCAGCGGCGCAGCCTGGCTTCCATCTCGCCCACGTTGACAATGAATGAGTAAAGGATTTCGCGTTCCATAACGTGGTCCAGCACCAGGAACCCGCCACCCACCCTGCCAATGACGTTCGCCGCCGGGATCCTGACGGATTCGAGTGCCAGGCTGGCCATCGGCGATGTGCCCAGGCCCATTTTCCGGACCGCCGGCCCCGCCGTCAGCCCGGGCGTCCCGGCCTCCACCAGGAAGGCTGTGATGCCCAGCGGCCCGGCGTTCTCCGCCGTTTTGGCATAGATGACATAGACGTCGGCGAGTCCGGCGTTGGTGATGAATGCTTTGGTGCCATCCAGGACAAAGTCGCCGCCGTCCCGGACCGCCCGGGTGCTCATGCTGAGGGCGTCTGACCCGCTGCCCTCTTCTGTGATGGCGTGTGCCCCGATCAGGCTGCCATTGCAGAGCTCCGGGAGGTACTTCCCTTTCAACGCCGGAGTGCCGAAGTCGTTCAGCGGCGTTGCCGAGCTTGCCATGCTGGTGACCGCAGAAAATGCCAGTCCGCTGTCGCGGGAGACTTCCCCGAGTGTCTCGAGCGCTGCCATGGTGTCGGTGATGGACAGCCCGGAACCGCCGAAGTCAGGATCGAACGGCATGCCCAGCAGGCCGGTTGCCCGCAGTGCATCCCATGATTCCCGGTTGAAGGTGCCGTTCCGCTCGTTCTCGATGTGGTTGTGGCTGAGGCTTTCGCCAAGGACGCGGATCCTCCCAGCCACCGTTGGTGTGTGTTGAGTTGTGGCAGTCATCGGCGCGCGCAGCCTAGTACGACGAGTAGCCGGAGGGGTCAAGGCTGTGTGCCTCGTCGCCTCGGATGGGCGGGTTGAAGATGGAGATCAGGTGCATGTCTTCGTGCTCCGACGCCTGGAGGTGGTGGGCATCGTGCTCATTCAGGGCGTACAGCGTACCCGGGACGATCTCATGGCGCGCGCCGCCGTCCTCCACCACGGCGCCTGATCCGGAGATGCAGTAGCAGGCCTCAAGGTGCTTCGTGTACCGGAGCATGGAGCTGGTGCCGGCCTTGACCACAGTGTGGGCGACAGCGAAGCCCATACCATCCTGCTCAACGAGGAGACGGCTGCTGTCCCCGTTGCCCCAGTTGACGGTGGGGACTTCTTCACGCTTGCGAGTAAACATTGGTATTCCCTTCGGTATATGAGTGATCGTTGGTGATTGTTTCCAGGAACTGCCGGAACCCCGCCCGAACGTTCCCCGCCGTCATGCCGTCTTCCACAGCCGCAACGGCGGCCGTGCCGATGATCGCGGCGTCAGTCCCCGTGGCCCCCAGCTGTTCCAGGTCCGCCCGGCTCCTGACCCCGAACCCGATAGCTATCGATTCGGCGCCGTACCCGCGGAGCTGGTCCACAGTGCCCTTCAGCGACGCATAGCCCTCGCTGGGCCGCGACCCGCTGCGGCCGTACTTGGCCACCAGATAGACATACGCGGTGGCCGATTCGGCGGCGTCGCGCAGTGTTTCCGGGCTGGAAACGACGTCATAGCAGGTGGTGACCACCGGGATTCCGGCCTTCGCGGCTGCCTCACGGTAGCCGTCCCGCAGCATGGGAGGCAGGGCGTGGATCAGCAGGCCATCCACTGACGAGGCCGCGACTGCCGCGAGGAAATCCGCCATCCCGGGCGGCTTGACCGTGTGGCTCCAGTCGGCCAGCAGGACAATTTTCAGCCGGTGCAGTTGCTGCTTGATACCGTCCACAAAGGCCAGCACCTGCTCCAGCGTGATCCCGGCCTCCAGTGCCCTGGAGGCCGAACGCCGGATGACGATGCCGTCGGTGACGGAATCGGGAAACGGCACCGCCAGCTCGAGGCAGTCGACACCGGCGCGGTCCATGTCCAGCACGAGCCCCTCAAGGTCAGCCAGGGGTGGATCGCCGGCGTTGAGGAAGAGGACCGTCCCCGGCCCGGCCGTCGTCGTGCCCGGGAAGAAGCCGCTCATGGCCGGCCTGCCGGAGCTGCCAAGGCCGGGGCCGGGGCCGGAATCGACACAGGGCCGGCGGAAGCCACGCGGGCTGCGAGCGCCACAGCACTCCCCCCGCGCATGCTGTCCATCGCCGCATCATAGGCGGCGTGCCACGTGGTGGCCTCGCCTGCTGCCAGCAACAGGCAGGCAGCGTTGAGCCCGATCGTTTCGGTGACGGTCCTGTTCAGGCCGCCGCCGACGGCTTCCAGGAAATGGCCGACGGCGTCATCCGCACCAACCGGTGCGAGGTCCGCCAGCTCGCCTTTTCCGGACGTCACGGACCCTGGTTCCAGGCATTCCACCGTCCCGTCCGGGCGGTAGATGGTGTTGACGGAGAAGCTCAAGAGCTCATCCACACCGTGATCGTTGGACGTCACCCACACCGCCCGGGCCGTGTGGGCCTGCGCAATCTCCCTGACCATGGCCAGCGGGGCGCGGGCTGATACGCCGGTCAGCTGGGCTTCCGCCGGCACCGTGGCGATGAACGGCCCCACGACGTTCAGGAAACGTCCAAACGTCTTCATGCCCACCGGAATGATTGTCCGGGCAAGCCTGGCGAGTTCCACGGGATAGACATACTGCCCAGCGAAGGCCAACCGGAACTGCCGGAGTTGGTCCAGCGTCTGGTCCGCGTTGGCGGAGGTGGATATCCCGGCCCGGCCCAGGAGGTCGATTGAGCCGAGGGAACTGGAGTAGGAACGGGAGCCTGTCTTGACCACCCGGGCACCGGCGGCGGCGGCAACCAACGCGGCCGCCGTGGAGATGTTCATGGTCTGCGGCCCGCCGCCCGTTCCGACGATGTTGACAGTGTTGCCGAGCGTTTCCGGGAACACGTGACCCTCAGGCTGCAGGCTGGCGATGAACGCCAGCATGGTGGCCGTATCCGGAAGGTCAGTCGCGAGCGAGGACAGCACCCCCACGGCTTCGGCCCGGTTGCCCTGCCCGGGCACAACGGCTGCCCAGAAGGCGGCCCATTGACCTGCCGAAACACTGTCCTCCCGGCGGACCAGGGTTTCCAGAACATCCACGGTCATGGCTAGACCGCGGTACGGTTCAGGCTGGCCGCACCGATGAAGCGGTCCATGCTCTCGAGGCTGCGGAAGTTTTCGGGATCCAGGTCCTCGTCGCCCACGGAGACCTCGAACGTGGTCTCGATCCAGGCAATCATCTTGAGGAGGCCCAGGCTGTCGATGATCCCGCTGTTGAGCAGGTCCATGGCAGCGGTGATTTCCTGAGGATCGGTGCCCGGGAGGAACTCTTCAATAACGTAGTTGCGGATCGCATCGATGGTGTTCATGGCGTGAGGACTCCTTGTTGTGATGTGGCGGGTGTGCCCGGGAAGTATTCCCGTTGGGTCTGTTGTCGGTTGATCTTGCCGGTGGTGGTCAGGGGAAGGGCGGTATCGGTGACCCGGAGCAGCGCGGGGATGGCGGTCCGGGGCAGGTGGGCGGCGCAGTGGGTGCGGAGGTCCAGGGCGGTGACGCTGGAACCGGCCGCACGTTCGACGACGGCGAGCAGCCGCCGCCCGCCGATCGGGTCCGCTTCGGTCACGACGGCGGCCGTGGTTACCCCCTGGTGCAGCGCGAGGATGCGTTCCACCTCGGCGGTGTTCACAGCAACGCCGCGGACCTTGACCTGGTGGTCGGTCCTGCCCAGAAGGGTCAGGACACCGTCTGCGTCGCGCCGGAAGAGGTCTCCGCTGCGGAACGCGGTAACGCCGGGCCTGGCGGGGTGCTGGACGAATTTCCGCGACGTCAGGTCCTGGTCGAGGTAGCCGGTGGCCACGAAGGGAGTGCTGACCAAGAGTTCGCCCACGCCGGGTCCGGCGATCTCGCGGTCCTCGGCATCCACCAGGACGGCTTCCGCCCCGGCCACGGGGCTGCCGCTCAGCAGCCGTTCCGGAAGGGGCTGCTCCGGGGGCAGCGTGAACAGGAGGCTGTCGTTGGTTTCGGTGCAGCCATACACGTTGTGGATGGTGGCCGACGGAAACAGGTTCCGGATGCCCTCCAGCGTGCGGTGCGGCGTGTCATCCCCGGTGAAGATCACGTGCCGAACCCGCGAACCGGCGCCCAGGGCAGCCGACCCCGCCGGGGCGGCGTCGGCCAGCAGTTGAAAGAACATGGGCACACCCTGGACCACCTCGACGCCGTGTTCCACCACCTGTGCCAGCACGTAGCCGCCGTCCACAGCCTTTGCGGCCGGGACCAACACGACGCAGCCGCCGCTGGCGAGGGTAGCCCAGATATCCAGCAAGGACAGGTCGAAGTTCATCGGCGCAAGGCTCAGCACCCTTGACCCGGCCCTGATGCCAAAGGCATCGGAAGCCCATTCGGTGAAGTTGTCCACGCCGCCATGGCCCATGACCACGATCTTGGGCTTGCCGGTGGACCCGGACGTGGTCAGCAGGAACCCGGTATCTCCGGGGATCCCCGGAGATGCGGCCGCCTGCGGTAGTGCTTCCAGCCGGCGCTCGGCCGGATGCAGGATGCCTGCGCACCCGGCGTCCGCAACCAGGGCGGTCCGGGAGGCCGCCGGAAGCAGGGGCGACAGCAGCAGGAACGGCCGTCCCGCACGGAGGCATTCCAGCACCGCGGCGATGGTTTCACCGCACTTGTGGGCCAGGATGGCGATCGGTGCCGGCCCGTTCAGGCCGGCCGTTTCCAGGACGTCCCGCTGCTCTTCGGCCAGGAATGCCAGCTGGCCATACGTGACCTCGGCGTTGGCTTCGATCAGCGCCGGCGCCATGGGGCGTGAGCGGGCGTGCTCCATGATGCGGTGAAAGAGCCGGCTCACTGGCCCGGCTCCGTCGCAGCCGTGATCCGCATCCAGCCGGCTTTGATGGCGGGCCCCCTCAGCGTGGTGCAGCCGAAGACGAGGACGTCCGGGTCCGGCGTCGGGCGGAAGGAAAACGTCAGCGGCTCGCCGGCCAGGATGGGCAGCGAAAACCTGGCTCCTATGGCGCGGACGCTCCTGATGTCGCCATGGCCAAACTTGTCGGCGGCGATCTCGCAGCCCACGGCCAGGCTGCTCATGCCGTGGGCGATAGGACCGGGGAACCCGGCCTGCCGTGCAGCGTCCGCGTCCGTGTGGATGGGGTTCTGGTCGCCGGAAGCGGCGGCGTAGGCCCTGATGAATTCCTCCGTGGGCGTCACTTCGAACTCGTACGGGTCAGCGCCGGGCAGTGCCCGGACGGGTGCCGCCTGCGGGACGCTGGCACCAAACTCCGCACCGTGGACGTGCCCCTTGAGCAGGACACTGGCCCTGAGCTCAGTGACCGGGGCGCCGCCGTCGTCCGTTTGCCCGCAGGCAATGGTGACCCGGCTGCCCTGGGGTTCGGAGCGAACGGAAACGACTTCCGCGAAGGTCCGGATGGTGTCTCCGGGAACCATGCCGCGGTACACAGTCAGTTCCTGCTGGAGGTGGACGATGCTTTTGCGTCCGGGGACGAGACGGTCGATCAGGTCGTTGAAAGCCGGGTGCGAGACCGTAAAGCCGTGGAGCGGGCTGGCTTGAAGGTCGCCGCTGTTGAACAGCAGGCTGCGGGCTACCGCCCGGTAGCCGGCGGTGTCTGCCGCCGTAACGGCCGTTATGGTGGTGACGGAAACCGGGCCACCGCTGACGGCGGTGTCCGGCGCCGCGAGGGTGCTCATGACGCCATCACCAGGCATGCGTTGTGGCCTCCGAATCCGAAGGAGTTGGAGAGGGCGGGCGCTGAGGTGATGCGCCTCGGTTCGGTAGTCACGATATCCAGCTCAATTCCAGGGTCGGTGGTGGTGTGGTTGGCTACCGGCGGGACGGTTCCCGAGCGCAGCGCCAGGAGGGTGGCGATCGCCTCTGCCGCTCCGGCGGCGCCGAGAAGGTGACCGGTCACGCCCTTGGTGGCGGTGACGGGTGGGGCGTCCGGGCCGAAGAGCCGGGAGATGGCATCGGCCTCAATGCGGTCGTTGAGCTTGGTGGACGTTCCATGGGCATTGATGTGGCTGATCTCGTCGTAGCCCACGCCGGCGTCGGCGAGCGCTGCCCGCATGGCGTGCCGCGCACCCAGGCCTTCCGGGTGGGGCATGGCCAGATGATGGGCGTCGGTGGTGGAGGCGTAGCCAAGCACCTGCCCGTAACTCCGGGCCCCGCGGGCAGTGGCATCGGCCTGCCGTTCAAGGACCACAAACGCGGCGCCTTCGCCCATCACAAAGCCGTCGCGACCGGCATCGAACGGCCGCGAAGCGGTGCCGGGGCTGCCGTTCCGACCGGACAGGGCGCCCAGGTTGGCGAAGGCAGCGAGGGTCACGGGTGTGACCGTCGCTTCGCAACCGCCGGCAATCACCACGTCCACCACGCCTGCCCGGAGCATGGCCATTCCCTGGCCGATCGCGTCGGCGCCGCTGGCGCAGGTGGTGGCCATGGTGTGGGCCGGCCCCATGATGCCGAGCTTCATGGAGATCATGGCAGCCGCGGCGTTTGGCATGGTCATCAGCGGCATCAGCGGGCTGACGCCTTGCGGCCCCGCCGAGTAAAACAGTGCGCTTTGCTCGTCGCTGGTTTGCCGGCCGCCCACGGCGTTGCCCACCACAATGGCGGTCCGCACGGGGTCGGTTTCCGGGGATCCCGCATCGTGGAAGGCGTTCAGCGCTGCCACCAGGGCGAAGCGCGAAAACGGGTCCAGCCTGCGCAGCTCCTTGGCCGTGATTCCGGCCGGGACAACCGGTTCCTGCGCGCGGCAGGCGAGCCGGATGGCATGGCCGGCGAACTCCTCCTGGTCCAGGGCAGTGGCCGTGGACTTCCCGGCCAGCAGGGCTTCCCAGAAGGCTTCCGGCGTGTTGCCGGCCGGGGTGACCAACCCCATGCCTGTCACCGCGATTTTTTCGTTTGCCATGGCAGGTCTAACCGATCAGGTTGCAGCGCTCGGCGGTGCGGAGGAAGCCGCGGGTGGCCTCGTCGATGATTTCGCGCGAGTGGCTTGCGGTGATCGCGATCCGGAGCCGGGCGGTGCTCACCGGCACGGCGGGCGTGACCACGGGCAGGCCGACGATTCCCTCGTCCCGGCAGGCAGTGGCGAAGTCGTAGGCCTCCAGGTCCGTGCCGATGATCAGGGGAACGACGGCGGTCTCGCTTGCCCCGGTGTTCATGCCGGCGGACGCCATGGCGTTGCGGAAACGAGCCGACTCGGTCTGGATGTGGGTGACGCGCCAGGGTTCGCGGTCCAGGATCCGGACGGCTTCGAGGGCGGCTCCGGTCTGCGCCGAACCCAGCGAGGCCGAGAAGAGGAAGGGACGGGCCGCGTAGCGCAGGTGGTAGATGAAGTCGGCGGTGCCGGCCACCCAGCCGCCCATGGACGGGATTCCCTTGGACAGGGTTCCCAGCTTGATGTCGGCCTTCACCTCGTAGTTGAAGTGCTCTTCGATGCCGCGGCCCGTTGCCCCGATAACGCCCATGGCGTGGGCTTCATCGACCATCAGCAGGGCGCCGTGTTCGTCGCAGACCTTCCGCAGCGCCGGCAGCGGGGCGATGTCGCCGTCCATCGAGTAGACACTGTCAACAATGACCAGCCGGACACCCGTGGCAGGAGCATCGCGGAGACGGCGGTCCAGGTGTTCTGGATCGTTGTGGCGGAAACGGGTCACTGTGGCGCCGCTGAGCTGGCACCCGTCCACGATGCTGGCGTGGTCGTACTTGTCGATGAAGACGTGGTCGCCGGGGCCGCAGATGGCGCCCACAGTTCCCACGTTCGCTGCGTAGCCGGAGCTGAACACAAGCGCCGATTCGCGGCCGTTGAAGCGGGCGAGTTCCGCTTCGAGTTCCTCGTGCAGGGGGGTGGTCCCTGCGAGTGCCCGGACGCCGTGCGAGCCGGTGCCGAAGGTCTCCACGGCGCGCTTTGCCGCCTCGTTGACCCTCGGATCACCGCTCAGGCCCAGGTAGCTGTACCCGGACATCATCAGGAGCCGCTCGCCGAAGAGGTCAACGAAGGGCGTGCCCGGCACCGGAATGTACGGCATAAAGCTGTTGCGGCGGTTGGGCTCGGATTCGAGCTCCTTCACCCGCCGGTGCGTGCCCTGGACTTTGGCGTCGAGCTGATCCCGTGATGCGGATGCAAGGGTTGCGGTCATCGCAGTTGTCCTCCTGTTGAGACCGGGCGGACTGCTGGATCAAGGTCCAGGCCGTGGCCGGTCGATTGCGGATATGACTGTTGTAATCCAGCCGGCGCAACGCAAGCGCAACAGGGGGGCGGGGAGGGGTCAGCGGCCGCCCGGGGTCTCCACGACGGCGGGCGAGGGCTGCCGCCGTCGGTATTCCTGGGGGCTGACGCCGTACCGCTTTTTGAACGCGGTGCTGAAGCTGAACGGGCTGGCGTAGCCCACCTGGCGCGAAATGGTGGTCAGGGTGAACCGCTCGTCGCTCATGAGGTCCGCGGCCTTGGCCAGGCGCCACTGGTTCAGGTAGGCCATGGGCGGTTTGCCCACGCGTTCATGGAAGCGGCGGGCCAGTGACGCCCGGGACACCCCCACCTTGCCGGCGAGCGACTCGACCGTCCACGGCTGGTCCGGCGAGCTGTGGATGAGCCGGATGGCCTGTTGGATGGCAGGGTCCCGCTCCGCCGTGAGCCAGTTGTGCTCGGCGTTCGAATCCTGGGCGGTCCAGCTCCGGACCGCGCCGATGAGCAGCAGGTCCAGGAGCCGGTCCAAAACGCTGGCCTGGGCAACGCCGTCCCTGTCGATCTCCTGCATCAGCACGGAGACAATCGGGTTCTCGGCCGCCTTGACCACCACATGCGGTGGCAGCGAGGACAGCAGGAGATCCCCCACTTCCCCGCTGCTCCGGTAGGTACCCACCAGCATGGCGTCCCGGCCGTCCCTGTCATTGCCCCACGTCCGCAATCCCGTGCGGAGGTTCTGGGCCAGGTCCTCGCCGTTGGTGCCCGAGCAGTTCTGGTCGATGCCGATGAAGAACGTGGGTTTTTCGTCCGGGTTGTCCGCCAGGACATACGCCGACGGGTCGCGGATCAGCAGCAGGGAGCCGGGTTCCAGCAGCAGCGGCTCGCTGTTGCGCTGCTGGAAGTGGGCGGAGCCACGGAGCATGGCAACCACGGTCAGCGGCGCATCGTCCGCCACCCTGATCGACCACGGCGGGGACATCTTCACGTGCAGCAGGAAGGCGTTGCGGGCCCTGGGCCCGTCGAGGAAGTCAGCGAGGGGATCCATAGGGCCGATTCTAGACTATGGCGTATGAAGATGGATGTTCAGATAATGGATAGTCTGCGTTTACCCTGCCACGCTTGGATCAAGGCAACACCACAACCAAGGAGATTCGCATGGCACGCACCCCTCGATTCCTCGCCGCCGCAACAGGCCTGGGCTCCTGCGCCGTCGGCGCCGTCTACAGCATCTTTTCCCTCAACGTTATGCCCGCACTGGCGCAATTGCCGGCCGCCGAAGCGATAGACCGCATGCAGCACTTCAACCGCGACGCCGTTATGTGGCCGTTTATGACCCTCTTCTTCGGCACCGCCGTGTTGAGCGCCTACACCGTGGCGAAGGAGTCCGGGGCGGGCGGCCTGCAAGCCGGACTCCGGCCGCGTTCGGGCCTCCGCGCAGCCGGTTCGGGCCTGTACCTGGCCGGGTTCCTGATGACCATCGCCTACCACGTGCCCCGCAATGAGGCGTTGGACCGGCTGGACCCGGCATCGGCGGCCGCTCCCGCCGTCTGGGAAAGGTTCCTTGCCGAGTGGACCAGCGGGAACCATGTCCGCGCCGCCCTGTCCATCGCCGGTGCCGGCCTGCTCGTGTTCTCCGCCGTGCGTTCGGCTCCGCGCTCGCACGCCACAAGGGCAGCGGTTGCCTGATGTGAGGCCCGACGGCGGGCTGCCGGACCACGCCGGGAACGGCCGACGCCGGGTTCCCGGCCTGAGCGCGGGGGGCGGTTGCCGGCCGTTACCAAAACGACGCCTTGCGCACGCTTTGATCCCCTATGATGTTGCTGCCCGGCGGCGGGGACGCCGCCACGGCAGCAAGGCCATGGAGTGTTGCGGTATCTACGCACGGGGTGAATCACGGCATGAAGAGCGACGTCAGACCCATTGCGGGGGTAGTCCCGCTGGACCCGGACTTTGACCAGCGGCCACCCTCCCGCCCCGTAAAGCCCGAAATCAGCACCGAGGCAGCCGCCGCCGACGCCGCCCCCACCGAGCTGCGTCTGGCCGGTCCGGTGTGCTTGGTGGCCGGCGGCCGCCAGCCCGTCCGGCTCGCAAGCGCACAGGCGCAGGCCGCCGTCGCACGCCTTGTCCTGGACCGGCACGGCAACGGCACCACCCGCGAGCAGTTGGCCGACGTCATCTGGCCAGAGGGCCTGCCGGATACGTGGGCATCGGCGATGCGAAGCGTGGTGAGCAGGATCCGGCGCTTCCTGGCATCCTCGGGTGTTGCCGGCGCCGACCTCACCTCACACGGCGGCCGCTACTTCCTCCAACTCCCCGCGGGCATCGCGGTGGACATTGAGGAGGCCGAGAACCAGCTCGCCGGGGCCGCCGACGTCACGGACGAGAGCGGCGCACTGGGTTCCCTCCGCGAGGCCGAAAACGCGGTGCGCTGCTTTCGGCGGCCTTTCCTGGCCAACAGGGAAGGCGACTGGGCTGCCCACGTGCGGGAGCACCTGTCAGGCCGGGCCAACGAAGGGCTGGAAGTGGCGTCCCGTGCGGCATTGATGGCCAACGAAATCGGCGCGGCCATCTCGCATTCCACGGAGCTGATCGGCCGCGCTCCGCTGCGTGAAAGCGCCTACCGCACCCTCATGACTGCCTACCAGGCTGTCGGAAACCGGGGCGATGCCCTGGCCACGTACAGCAGCCTCCGGAGCCAGCTCCGGGACGAGCTCGGCGTGGACCCCTCCACCGAGACGCAACAGCTCTACTACGAGGTCCTTGGCCTTGTTCCGGGAGCCGCCGTCGCGCCATTGCAGCGGGCACGCCGTCGGCGTCCGTTCATCGGACGGGGGCTCATTATGGAAGCACTCGATGAGGCCCAGCGGGCCAGCCGCGCCGGGTCGGTGCAGATGGTCCTGCTGACCGGCGAACTGGGCATCGGGAAGTCGCGGGTGCTCCATGAGTTCGGCCGCCAGCTGAGCCATTCCGAGGAGGTGGTGGTGCCGGTCCAGTGCCAGGCCTACCCGGTCAAACGCTGCGCACTGGCTTCAAGCCTTGCGGACGTGGCCGCAGCCGCCGGGCCCGACTCCGGCCTTGCGGCCATCCGGCGGCGGCTGGACCAGGTCCTCGCCGACTGCACGCGCGAACAACTGCCCGGCGCTGCCACCGGGAACGCCGCACTGGCGTTGGCCGAGCTGATCCTGGACGTGGCCCGCAGAACAGCGACCACCCTGATCCTGGACGATGTGGATACCGCCGATGGCATCACCCAGGACGTACTCCGCAACCTGATTTTCCATTCCGGACCGCCTGCCCAGCTGACGCTGGTGGCAGCTGCCACCTCCCCGCGCAGTGCCGCCGGCTTTGTGCGCCACCTCCACGAGCTGCCACAACCGAACTCGTTCAGGGTCATCGAGTTGGAACCCTTCACCCCCTACGAGGTGCATCAGCTGGTCTCCGGCCTTCCCGATGTCGGCTCCGGCCGCCAGCCCGGCATTGGCGAGCTGATGGACCGCTCCGGTGGCAACCCGTTCCTGCTGTCGGAGCTCCTGCCCACAACAGGGGCGGTGACCGATTCAGCGACAGAAACAGGGACCGGCCCCGGAGATGCCGTTTCCCTTCCTGTCCTGGACTACGTCCACGCCCGGCTGGCGGGCCTGGATGCAGATGCCACCGCGCTGTTGTCCTACGCGGCCGCTTCCGGGCAATTGATCGACTTCGAGGTGGTGGCCAACGCGGCAGGCCGGCACGGGATCACCGCCGCCACCATCGGCGCGCTGGTGCGGTGCGGACTCCTCGAGGAGGCCAACTCCCCAGCGTCGCGCCAGGGCGCCCAGGCGGGCAGGGAAACCCACCACCGTTTTCGGCATGGCCTGGTCCGCGAAGCCATCTATGCCGGGCTCAGCACCACCGAGCGGTTTGAGATCCATTCCCGGCTCTTCAGCGCCTTCCGCGAGGTGAAGCCTCCGCACGCAAGCATGGGGCTGCCGGAACTGGCGGGGCAGCTGCTGGCCAGGCAATTCCTTGGAACCGACGGGCAGTCGTCCCGGCTGGTGGAAACTGTCCAGGCATGCAGGGAAGCTGCCGCTGCGGCAGCCCAGCGCGGCCAGGTTACAGAAGCTATCCGGCGTTACCAGCAGGCACTTGAACTGGTGTCCGGGCACCACCCGGGCCTCCGTGCACGCACGCTCGCCGAGCTCGGCAGGCTTGAGGCAGCGCATGCCCTGCCGGAGGGAATCGACCATCTCCGAGACGGCGCCCTCCTTGCCCTGCAAGCCGGCTCGATCGGAGTGGCGATGGACGCTGCCGGGGAACTCGTGGACAACTTCGCCGGCGTCCCGCATCTCCACGGCGAGGCCGTGGCACTGACGGACCTGGTGACAAATGAACTTCTCAGCCTGGCTGCAGACCAGCTGGAACCCGACGACGTCGGCGCAGCGTTGGGCAGGTTCCTCGCCCGCGCTGGTTCCTTGGGCGCGCGCAGGCCGACGCCGGGACTGATCAGGCGTGCCATCGCAGCGCTGACCATTCAGCTGGAACGGTCCGGCGCGCCGTCCCGGCTGACGGACCGGGCAACCGCGGCGGAAGACCTCTGGTGCCTTGCCTCGGCAACGGAGCATCCGGACGGGAGGGTGCTGGCGGCAGAACACCGGGTGGCCGCGGCAGCGATCCACGGGCACGCGACCGCCTTCGCCGACTGGTCAGCCCGGCTGGAGTGTGCCGTGCAAGAGCATCCGGACGCCGGTGCCTTCCAGTACCTCCTGGACGGGCTCACTCTGATGACGCAGGTTTCCAGCGGGTCGGCACTGTGGACGCCCGACGGCGCCGGCCACCTTCCGACCCCGGGCGGCCGTGCAGTGCGGGTTGGCGGTGCGGAGCGGGGCAGCAGTGCCATGCGAGGCGGCCGCGGCGAGAGCCCTGACGCGCCAGGGCCGGGACGGCAGCTCCTGGTGGGGCGGTGGATCCGCTCCGCCTTCAGCCCGGAAAGCCACCCGGCCGTGCCAGGCCTGCGGTCCGGCCAGTCCACGGCGGGTGCCCAGCCGGGCCAGGGCTACCGCGCCGACCAGTGCCTTGAGGACGTACTCAACGGCCAACTGGGGACAGCCAGGCTGCGGCTCCGCGGAATGCTGCTGGAACCCCTGGGCGCCCCGCACAATGACGCCGAGCTCCACTCGTTGGGGATCATGGCCATTACCGCGGCCGAATTGGAAGACGCAGTGGCCTCGAGGCAGCTTTTCGAGCTGCTCTCTCCGCTGCGGAACCTGCTGGTCTGCCATGGGATTCACAGCTTCGCCGGCTCCGTGTCCTTCCATTTGGCCCGGCTGGCAAGGATCGGTCACGACCTGGACGAGGCCGAGGAGTTGGTGACGTCGTCAGTTAACACACTCTCGGCCATCTCGGCGCGGCCGTGGGTGGCCCTTGCGCAGCATGAACTGGCGCTGATTCTGCGGGACCGGGGACGCCCCGCCGATGCCCGGCTGATTGAAGCCCTGCTGGTAGAGGCCCGCCAACTGGTCCGGGGCAGCCGCGGTCTGGCGGCCGCCCCCAAGCCGAACTGATCAGGGCTAACGTCAGCCCTAACTGACGAGCAACTGGACGGTGTCGGTCCGGCTGACCCTGGACATCAGTTGCCGGAGCACCTCGGGGACGGCGTCCCCGAGGTGGGAGGTGATCACGGAAAAGCCCGCCAGGGAACCATCCTGAAGCAGCCTCTCAATGACCACCAGGCTGATTTCGTCCAGGGACCCGACGTCGGGCACCACCAGGGTGGTGGGCGCCCGCTTGACGATGGCCCGAAGCCACGCCTCGAGTTCGTCCAGGCAGGCGAACCCCGGCGCACGGCCCAGGTCTGCCACCCGGGCTGACCCGCCGTCCTGCTGCTGGGTGAGCTGTTTGGCCATCAGCTCCAGCAGGACGATCCTGCGGTTCCCGGGCACTGCCCGTTCCCGTGGCCACCGCCGGCTGTCCGTGCGCAGGACCGCGTCTCCCCGGGCGTGCGCTTGCAGTGCGAGCCGGGCAATTTCGGATTCGAGCGCTGCCCGGGTGTCCGCCCGGGCTACAGTCAGCCGGCCATGCACCGGGTTCTGTGCTGACAAGCGCTCAGCCTTCAGCGGCCCCGCCGCGTGCCGCCGCGCCCACTCCAGGCACTGCGACGGCCCGCCACTGGATTCACCGCCGTGTGCAACGATGCGGAAGACCCTCTCGTAATTGACCGGGCCGCGGACAATTTCTTCGGTCCAGACCAGCTCAAAGGACGGGCCCAGCAGCGGTCCGGCCACCATGGCCGCGGAACCACAGGTGATGGCGGCCCCGCGCGGCGCGGCAGCCAGCAGGCACTGGCCCACTGTCACTGCGCCGGCGGCATCCGCCGGATCCACCTCGTCGCCCCAGCCAAAAGCCACCAGGGCCAGGCTGACCTCGACACCGTCCAGGGGTGCCGCAACGAGGATCCGTTCCACCGCCTGCAGGGCGTCATAACTCGTCTCGAAGCAGGCGGCCGCCACGGGCTGCCCGGCCTCCTGGCCGAGGCCGGGCAATAACGGTGCCCCGGCGGTCTCGTCCACATGTCCTGCAAACCATTCCAGACCCGGCAGGTCCGACGCTGCCAACAGCACAGTTCCGGCATCCATTGTCCGGCGTCCGTCAGCGGTTCGAGTACGCGGCCGCCGGCTCCTCCGCAACAGCCCACACGCCCGTTGCTGCGGCTTCGCGGGCAAACTCGCTGAAGTCCTTGGGCTCGCGGCCCAGTGCCCGCTGGACGCCGTCCGTCAGGGAGGCGTTGCGTCCGTCAAGGATCAGGGTGAAGAGGTCCACAAAGTCGCGCGGCAGGCCTTCCTTGGCAAGGATGGCTTCGTATTCCACTGCCGACACGGGGCTGTACACGATGTCCCGGCCCGTAGCTGCGCTGATCTCGCGGGCTACTTCGTGGAACCCGAGGAGGCGGGGCCCCGAAAGTTCGTACACCTCGCCGTCGTGGCCGGGTTCGGTCAGGGCGGCAACGGCCACGTCCGCGATGTCCTCCGCGTCCACGAACGGCTCCACGGCGTCTCCTGCCGGGATGGAGATGGCGCCTTCCAGCACCGGTCCCAGGAAGAAGCTTTCGTTGAAGTTCTGGTTGAACCAGTTGCACCGCACGATGGTCCAGGCGACACCTGAATTCTGGATCGATTCCTCGCTGGCAATGGCACCGTCTTCGCCGCGGCCGGAGAGCAGGACGAGCTTCTTCACGCCGTGGGCAGCAGCCGACTTGGCGAACTCGGCGATCAGGTCAGATACGCCCGGGAAGGCAAGGTCCGGGTAGTAGGTGACGTATGCCTTGGTAACTCCCTCGAGTGCTGCGTCCCACGTGCTGGCGTCTTCCCAGTCGAAGGCCGGGCTGGTGGAGCGTGATCCGAGACGGACCGCGATGCCCCGGTCCGTGAGCCGGTCGGCGACCCTGCGGCCGGTTTTGCCGGTGCCGCCGATAACCAGGATGGTGTCGTTCTCTGTCATGGTGGTTGCCGCGTTGGGCTGGTTGTTTTCCATAACTCCATCGAACCAATTGCGCAGGGCTTCCGACATACGCGCGCCGCTCACCTTCATTCGCTTCCGTATCGGCCTGCCGGCTGGTTTGCCTGGCGTTTGCGGAAGATTTCCACAACCGCCCCGACAATGACGTCCGGAGCCTCGATGGGGAGTGCATGGCCGCGGCCAGGGGCCTCAATAAGCAGCGGATTGAGGAAGGCCCTGGCCCCTTCGCGCAGCACGTGAGGGGGCACCACACGGTCCTCCGAGCCCACCAGGACGGTCACGGGAAGGGTCAGCTGGGAGGCCTCGTCGCGCAGGTCCACTCCCTTGATCAGCTCGAAGTACGCGCGGCGGACGGCCGGCGGCGTTGCGGCGAGGCTTTCCGCAACCCTTCCGCGGCCCGCGAACGGGGCCGCCGGCCCCATGGTCAGGGGCAGGATCCGGCCTGCGAGCGCCGGAATCCGGAGGACGCGGGAAAACAGGGAGCTTCCCATGAGTGCCAGTTCCGGTCCGGACACCTCCTGGCCGTGAACGGCGGTAGCCAGCAGGGCGAGCCCCTGGACGTCCAGGCGGTGCTGGTCCGGGCGGTGCTGGTCCGGGCGGTGCTGGTCCGGGCGGTGCTGGTCCGGATCAAGTCCGGAGGCACCCACCGCCAGCAACAGGGCGGCTAGCCCCCCGCCCGAATGGCCCACCAGGACGGCGTCGTGTACCCCGCGGACCGCGAGAACCCTGCGCAGGTCCGAGGCCAACTGCTCCAGGGTCAGCGCTGCTGCACCCCGCGGGGAGCCGCCATGGCCCCGGAGGTCCAAGGCCACCACCTTGATCCCGGAGCGCAGCAGGCCAGTGGCCACGGCGTCCCAGTGGTCCAGGCGGCTGCCCCAGCCGTGGACCAGGACGGCTGTCCCGGACCCGCCGGCGCCGGCCTGCCCGGCTGCGGCGACCCAGCCTGAAGGTGACATTTCCACGACCCTCAGCTGTGCGCCGTCGTCGGCCTCCACAGTGCCTTCCCACGTGGTGACCCCTTCGACGTCCCCCGCCGGTTCCGGGGAGCCACCCAACAGGCGGTCCAGCCCACGGAAGGCGGCCATGGCTCCCAGCGAGTGCTCCTCGCCAACGTCCTTGACCCGGGCGAGAAGCTTCAGCCAGCCTTCCGGGTTGGCACGGAAGTCCATGGACAGGGCCGTGTGTCCGCCCTCGATGGCCCGGAGCCGGAAGGTCCCGCTCCCGGAGAAATTCCCGCCGACGTAGTCCATCTGCAGGAATTCCTGCGGAACCACACCGGTGGTCTTCGCGGTGAAGCGCAGAACGGGGCCCGGCTTGCCGTTGCCGTTGGGCCGGACGGTCATCTCGGTCAGGCCGCCGTCCACATCGGGGCGGAGCTGCGTGGGGGTGAAGCTGTTCTTTTCAGCCCACCAGCGGCCGGCCCCGCTGAGCTCTGCCACGAGGGCGTCCCAGACCTGCGCCGGCGGAGCCTGGATGACGGCCTGGTCGATGAGGTTGTACTCGGCGCGCGCGGGGCCGGCGTGCACAATCCGCTCCGTGCTCATCCGAAGAACTTCTGTCCCGGAGCCAGCAGGTAATTGGGATCGAAAGCAGCCTTGTTGCGCTGCAGCAGGCTGTACTTCGCCCCGAAGTGGCGCTTCCAGTCCGCGACGGTCATGTTGGGGATGGCGCCGATGATGTAACGCTTTCCGCCCATGGCCACCAGTCGGTCGTAGAGGCGCCGGTTCCGTGCGAGCATCGTGTCGAAGCCGGTGGCTTCGGGGCCGTAGAAGTTCAGCAGATCGAAGAAGAACACGGTTCCGTCAGAGCTTTCCGGCAGGACGAACATGGGGCTCTTGACGTTGGCGGGGTTCAGCGGGGACAGCAGGCAGAAGCCGGCACCCAGGTCGGCCTGGGACAGTTCCGGCATGGTGGCGTTGACGAATTCAGCCACCTTGTCGCCCGGGATCAGCAGGCTGAGCCACGGCTTCTTCTGCTCCCAGTGCCCGGCCTCGCGCAAATACACGGCGAACGGGTCGATGCGGAAAACCCAGTCCCGGTACGGCATCGAGAACGAGGTCCGCAGGGCCCGGTCATCGCGGAGGCTGTCCAGGCCGGACGCGTCCGGGCCAACTTCCGGCGGCGTTGAGTAGGAGCCCAGCTCGATCTTGTACGTCCAGGCGGTGTCGTCAGCGGTCCGCACTACCTCGCCGGAGTGGTGGTCATACAAGCCGGCGGCCATAACCCTCTTTTGGTCCGCGACGTAGTCCTGGACGTTGTGGTAGTACAGGTTGGTGATCGTGGCGGTGTTCTTGGACGGCACGAGCATAACGCGCAGTTTGGTGATGATGCCTGCCTGTCCTGCTCCGGCCATCGCGGCTGCGAACAGTTGTGCGTTCCGGGTGCGGGATGCCATGAGGACTTCTCCGCGGCCGGTGACAATTTCGATTTCCTGGATGATGTCGCTTTGCAGGCCGTAGCGCTGGACGCTGGCGCCGACGCCTCCCACCGAGGTGGTGCCGCCGATGGAGAGGTGCAGATAATCGGTCAGGGCCGGCACTGTCAGGCCGTGCGGCAGGGCCGCATCCACCAGGCGGGCCCAGGTGACGCCCATGTCCACCCACGCCGAATCGGCGGAAATCCGGTGGATGGTGGAGAGTGAATGCGCGTCGACCTGGAGGCCGCCGGCGGCGAGGGCCTGGCCGTAGTTGGAGTGTGATTCGGTGTCGGCGCCTTCGCCGCTCTGACCGTTGACGGCGACTTTGATCTTCCGTTCGTTGGCGAAGCGCACCATCACCTGGATGTCCCGGATGGAGCCCGGACGCAGGACCGCGGCCGGCTGGGCTGTGATGAAGCGGCCAAAGTCGGTGGAGAACTCGGTGCGGACAGCGGGCGACATTTCCAGGGTGCCGTCCAGACTGGGCGTGCGGGTCATGTCCGCAGCCTGGGCGGCGTCGGTGGTCCAGGCCGCTTGGGAAACGCTGTAGCCGACGACGGCGAGGGCGGCGCCCTTGAGGAGGGAGCGGCGGGCAACGGATGGCGTGTTCATGGTTTTCCTTCGGTGGTTTTCAGGTTGAACTTTGCTATTTGCAGTGCGAAAGCTGCGGGTCAGGCGTGGACCGCGGCCCTAGCGGCGGTGGAGGTGAGAAGGTAGTCGGCGGCTTTGAACCGGGCCGTGTGCTTGCGGAACAGCCAGGTGTAGGTGGGCCAGATTGACGGGTTTTCGCCGTTGCTGTCCTGGTACCAGCTGACGCAGTTGCCTGCCGCCCAGACGGTCCCTTCGAAGCGCTTGTTAAGCCAGTCCTTATACTTGGCCTGGGCCTCCGGGAGGACATCCACCGAAGTGAGCCGGCGCTGGTCCATAACCTTCAGGGCTGACGCCACGTATTCGAGCTGGGCCTCGATCATGACGGTCTGCGCCGAGTGGCCCAGTGCCGTGTTGGGGCCGAGCAGCATAAAGAGGTTGGGGAAGCCGGAAACCGTGGTTCCAGCGAAGGCTGACATGCGTTCTTCCCATGCCTCCTCCAGCGTCACACCGCCCTTGCCTTCGATCAGCTTTGCCACCGGACGGTTCACCGCCTGGAAACCCGTCGCCAGGATGATGACATCGGCTGCCCGTTCCTGGCCCCCGCTGACCAGGGAGCCGCTGCGCACTTCCTCGACGCCGCCTGCCACAGTCTCCACGTTGGGCTGGCTGATGGCCGGGTAGTACTCGTTGGAGAACAGGATCCGCTTGCAGCCAACGGTGTAGGACGGGGTGAGTTTTTCCCGGAGCGCCGGGTCCTGCACCTGCTTGGCCATATGGCTGAGCGCCGAACCCTGGAGCGTCTTCTGCATCATGGCCGGGCGGGCCATCATAAAGGCCAGGATTTCGCGTCCCCACATGTTGAAGTTGCGGCGGAAGCGCTGGTAGCCCGGGATGTTGCGGCGCATCCACAGCTGCGAGGCAGGGATTTTGCGGTCCGGCTTCGGCGCAATCCAGGCCGGCGTCCGCTGGTAGATGTCCATCGATCCCACCACCGGCTGGATCTTGGGGATGAACTGGATGGCCGAGGCCCCGGTGCCGATCACGGCGACCTTCTTACCGGCCAGGTCCAGCCCGTGGTTCCAGTTGGAGGAGTGGAAGATCTCGCCCTGGAAGCTGTCCAGGCCCTTGATGTCCGGCAGTACGGGGTCGCTGAGGTAGCCGGTGCCGGTCACCAGCACACTGGCCGTGTATTCGCCTTGCGAGGTGGTGAGCCGCCACAGCTGCGCCTCGTCATCCCACCGGGCACGTTCGAGGCTGTGGTTGAACCGGATCCGTTCCCGCACACCGAACTTCCGGGCGCAGTCCAGCAGGTATTCGAAGATCTCGTCCCGCTTGCCGAAGGTGGTGCTCCAGTCCGGGTTCTGGGCGAACGAGTAGGAGTAGAGCAGCGACATCACATCGCACGCGCAGCCGGGGTAGCTGTTGTCCCGCCACGTGCCGCCCAGTTCGCCGGCGCGCTCGAAGACCAGGTAGTCGGCTATGCCCTCCTGCTGCAGCCGGATCGCCGCGCCCAGGCCGGAGAACCCTGCCCCGATGACCGCCACCCGGGTGTGTGGTGTGCGTCCGTCTGATGCGCCCGGGCCGTCAATGACATCGATGGAGCCGGCTTCGTCGTGTGTGGTCATGGCTGTTGCGCCTCTCATCCCGCGGGTGGCTGGATTCCATCCCGTTCTTTCCTGTAGAGGTTCGCGCCAGGCCGCAAGAGAAGCGCAAGCCCGTGCGGCGCGGACCCGTAAGGCCCCCGGGGACGGACCCGTTGCGCCCGCGTTGCGCCCGCCGGGTTGTCTGGTTCCAGGCCAGCAGCCGGCAACGCGTCTGCCGCCAGGTCCCATTGATCCGGACAGAATCTTTCGCAAGGAGAACCGTTATGAACATGCCTGCTCTCGAAGCCCTGGTCAGCCAGCTCGAGTCCGTTTCCGGTGCACAGCAGATCGATCCCGAGGTGCCGCTCATGCAGATTCCCGACGTGGACTCGATGGACCTCATGGAGTGGCTGTACAGCTTCCAGAACGATTTCCCCGAGGTCAAGGCCGACGCCACGCTCTTCGAAAACGAAGATGGCAAGACCACCCTGAAGCTGGTGCACGAACGCCTCATGGCCCTCGACACCGTCGTTTCAGCCTGATCCATGGCTTACATACAGATCACCGGATGGGGCGTTTGCGTTCCGGACAAAACAGTCAGCAGCGCCGAAATAGGGGCCAAGTTCGGCGTGGACGAGGACTGGATCGTCAGCCGCTGCGGCATCCGGGAACGCCGGTACGTAGTGGACGGCGAGACCACGGCTTCGCTGGCGGTTGAAGCCGGCCGCCGGGCGCTGGAGAAGGCCGGACTGACCGGCGCTGACGTCGCCCACCTCATCGTGGCGACCGCAACGCCTGAACAGCCCTCCCCTGCGACGTCAGCCTTCGTCCAGCACGAACTGGGTGTCGCCGGCAGCGCGCACGACATCAATGCCGAATGCTCCGGGTTTGTTTACGGGCTCATCATGGCCTCAGCCCTGATGCAGATCGATCCGCGTCCCATCCTGCTCATCGGCAGCGACACGCACTCCCTGACCACAAACCCGGCGGACCGGGACCTCGGCATCCTCGTGGGAGACGGCGCCGGCGCCATCGTGCTGACCCCGGGTGAAACCGACTGGATTCACTCCTGGGACCTCGGCGCCGACGGTTCACGGACCGGCAGCCTCCAGGTCAAGGCCGGCGGAAGCCGCATGCCCATGACCCAGGAAGCCCTGGAGGAAGGCCTTCACTACGCCAAGATCAACGGCAATGAGATCTACCTCAACGCCGTCCGCCTGACCGTTGCCACCGTCCGCAAAACCCTGCAGGCGGCCGGCAAGCCGGTGGAATCCCTGGACCTGGTGATTCCGCACCAGGCCAACATCCGCATCATCAATTCCATCGCCAACCACACCGGGCTCGCCCAGGAGCAGATCTTCACCAACCTGGAGCGCTACGGCAACACCGCCTCGGCGTCGATCCCGATCGCCCTGACGGAGGCCCTCGACTCGGGCCGCCTCAGCGAGGGAGATCTTCTCCTGCTGGCCGGATTCGGTGCGGGCATGACGTGGGGTTCGGTCCTGATGACGTGGGGTGGAAAATGAGCACGTTCAAGAAGCCCGTCCGCGGGCGTCCGGAATCTCCCGTAGCCCTGGTCACCGGTGCGTCCGGGGACCTCGGCCGGGCACTCGCCGTCGAACTTGACCGGCTCGGCTGCCGCGTGGCGGTCCATTACAACCGCTCGGAGCAGGCCGCGAAGGAAGTTGCGGCGTCACTGGTCAACCCGTCAGTGGTGGTGGGCGGCGACATTTCGTCCTGGGAGGAAGTCACTGCCATGCATGCGCAGATTTCCGCCGAGCTCGGACCGGTGGATGTGGTAGTCAACAACGGCGCCCTGCGCAAGGATTCCCTGATGGCCATGCAGGTGCCGGAAGACTGGCAGGAAGTCATCGCCACCAACCTCGTGGGCACCTTCCACGTGAGCCGCGTGTGCCTCCCCCACATGCTCAGCCAGAGGTGGGGCCGCGTGATCAACATTGTGTCGCCGTCGGGCATTATTGCGACGGCGGGCCAGACCGCTTACTCGGCGTCCAAGGCCGGGGTGATCGGGATGACCCGCACGCTGGCTGCCGAGTGCGCCCGGCGTGGAGTAACGGCCAACGCGCTGTCACCCGGATTTATGATCACGGGCATGACCGAAGCCCTCTCCGACGCCGTCAAAGACGGAATCCGGGACAAGTGCCCCATGGGCCGGTTCGGAACCACAACAGAGGTAGCGTCGAGCATGGGGTTCTTCCTGGATGCGGACTACATGACCGGCCAGGTCATCAGCATCGACGGCGGCGTCTCCATCACCTAGCAGTACCTCGCAACTACCGCCGGGGGCATCACGGCCCCCGGCACAGGACCGGAGCCATGCAAGTCATCACCCTTCTTCTGACCGCCGCCACCGTCGCCCTCGCCGGGATCGGCGGCCTCTACTACGCGTACGCCTGCTCGGTGATGCCGGGGCTGCGGGCAACCGATGATGCGACCTTCGTCAGTGCCATGTCGCGCATCAACTCGGCGATCCAAAACCCCGTGTTCGCGCTGAGTTTCTTCGGCGCCTTCTTGGCGCTTGCAGCTGCAACGGTGTACTCATGGGCCAACGGTCTCGGCAGCGCTGTGCCCGTCACCGCTGCCCTCGCTTTCTACACGGCCACGCTGGTCATCACCATGGGAGTGAACATCCCGCTGAACAACCAGCTGGACCAGGCCGTCAGTCCCGGCCAGGCCGGGACTGCACGCAAATCCTTCGAGGGCCGATGGACGCGCTGGAACATCCACCGCACTTGGCTGTCGCTGGCATCGCTGGTAGCGCTCAGTGCGTCATGGGCTTCCCTGGGGCAGGCGTGACCGCTCTGGCGACAGCGGTTCCCGCCGCCCGGACCGTGCCCGGTCCCGGGTCCGACGCCGGTCAGCTGATTCCAGCCGGCTTCTGCTTGGAGGAGGAATTCGGCGAGGACAGGGAAAGCACCCCCTGGCCTGGTGAAGCCGACCTTGTGGGCCCTGCCTCGGCCCGGAACCGCTACCAGTCAGTGATGGCCCGCGATTGCGCCCGCCGCGGCCTGGTGCGGCTGGGCCATTCGCCGGCGTCCATTCCGCGGCTGGCGCGGGGCGGCCCGGCCTGGCCCGACGGCATCGTTGGGAGCCTCACCCATTGTGCAGGCTATCGTGCGGCGATGGTGGGCCGGACGTCCTCTGGACGTTCCGCCGGAATCGACGCCGAACCGCACCGCCCGCTCCCCCACGGGGTGGTGGAACTCATCGCCAGCGGTGGGGAGCAGCGGTTGCTCGGCCGCCTGCAGTCCACTGAGCCGGACATCTGCTGGGACACCCTGTTGTTCTGCGTCAAGGAAGCCGTCTTCAAGGCATGGTTTCCCCTCACCGGGACCTGGCTGCCAATGACGCAGGCCACTGCGTGGCTCGGGACCGACGGCAGCTTCACCGTCTCCATTCGGCTCCGCGAGAACCAGCCCGGCGATCTGGGGTTGCTGGCGTGGAAGGGCCGCTGGGCGGTCCGCGACGGTTACCTGGTCGCCGTGACGGTCCGGGCGCCCCTGGCCTGATGCGGCCCTGATCCGGCCCTTGAGTTCAGCTGCCCGCTACTTCCGGAAGTCGAACAGCGCCGTGTGAGTTGTTCCGTCATTCAATCCCAGGGTGAATTGCCGGCACGTTCCTGCCCAGGCTTTCTGGGTTTTCCACACGTACGTGTACGTATCGGAGCCGGCCGCATAGCTCAGCGAACTGCTTCCCGCGGCCATAGTCTGCTCGATGTCGTCCAGGGCTGCGCCGCCCGGGCAGGCAATAGCGGACGACGACGGCGCTCCCGCCGCCAGGATATCCAGCCCCCGGTTCCCGCCGACCCCGAACTTGATGGGCACGGCAGCGCCGGCCTTCATGGCGTTCAGGGTGCCGCCGTTATCCACCGGCTGCAGGAAGCCGCGGAACGGCCAACGCGGCTGGCCTACGGCGAATGGTGAGAAGGAAGTGGTCCGGCCGCACACTTTGCCAGTTCCGCTGAGTGCGGTATCAGTGATGTCAGCCCACGCCCCACCCACGTAGTGGTAGAGATGCTGGCCCGCGGCCTGGTCATCTGACATGCCAAAGGTGTCGAACGTGATGCAGACCAGGACCCCAAGCGCTGAGCTGAAGACTGCGGTGGTTTCGATGTCGTAGTACAGCGGAGGGCTCGCAAAGGCAGTGTAGGAGCATCCGACGCCGGCGATGTCCAGGCGCGCGGTCACGGACTTCCCGCCCGCCGCAAGAGGCACCACAAACGTGGGTCCGAACGCGCCTCCGACCAGCTGGCCGCCGACGTACCAGCTGTACCGGTGCAGGCAACCCTCAAGACCCCAACCAACCTCAACGTAGTCGGTCGACGCTGTCAGTGTGGCGCCAACGGCAGGTTCACCCGCGAGGGTCAGGACGTGCAACGGACCCACAGCCGCAGGAGTGTCGAGGAAGAAGGCGTAGGCAAGGGGGAGCCGTCTGGGTGTCCACCGGCTCTTGGCCGTCACCGGTCGCATCAAACACTTCATACACAATGTCCGGTTGGCGTGACAGAGGCCGAACTGTCGTTGATTAGGACCATGACTTCCGGGGAATCCAGGAGGACGCTGACTGACACGCGGCTCGGGTCCGCGTAGGCCGGAGCACCGAGCGGTGCCGCCAATTACAATAGGAGTGCCGCCAGGACTGCCGTAAATCGCCGAGACCCGCTAATTCCAGACATTCCAGGCTCCCGCCACGCAAAGATTCAAGTGGGCGAATTCGAGCGGGCGTCCCAGACCGAAGGCTCAAACCGAATCGCCGGCTCATCCCAAGGAAATTGCGCGACGATTAGCCCAACGGTACGCCCGGAGGCTGTTAGTCAGCAAGGATTTTGCGCATACCCAAGTCCGTCTTGCGCATTCAAAATTGGCATCAAAAAACCCTGCCCCCACCCGAAGGTGAAGACAGGGCCTAATACGCCGTCAGAGAGGCGCAGGTCAGGAATTTGCCTTTTGGTAGGCTTCCTGGATTTCAGCCTGAATTCGGCCGCGGCTGTTAACCGTGTAGCCGTTATCCCGCGCCCATTGACGGATCTGCGCGGAGTCGTTGGTACGGGGGCCTACCACCGCTTTGGTGCGGGTTGCTCTGCCGGCCGAGGTCTTGCGCCCGGCGGCAACAAAGCGCTCCAGGGCAGAACGAAGCTCGGCCGCGTTGGCCGAGGACAGATCGATTTCGTAGCTGACCCCATCGAGACCAAAACGGACGTTCTCGTCCGCAGATCCCCCATCCAGATCATCGACGAGGATGATGTTTACTTTCTGTGCCATTAAATATGTCTTCCTCTTGGAAAGGTTCGGTTGTCAGAAATGAGGATGTTCCTATTAAAAGTATGAACCTCTTAATGGCAACGCGTCAAAGCGTCGGATGGTTCCTGTGGAAATCCACAGGAACCCGCAGAAAGCTCCTTCGAGCTATTTGTCCGTTTCCGGGTTCTGTTCGTTCAATGGCGCTGCGGAACGCGATTCCGCCTCGGCCTTGGCCCGGGCTTCGGCCTTACGCTCGGACTTATCGGCATTGAAGATGGATTTCATGGCAAACCAAAAAAGCAGGCCAACCACCAGCGAGGGCAAGAGTACGGCTACATATTCCATGATTAGTGGCCTTCGGGCTTCAGAAGCGGGAAAAGGATGGTTTCGCGGATTCCGGCTCCGGTGAACAACATCACCAGCCGGTCAATACCCAAGCCGATGCCGCCCATGGGCGGCGCGCCGTATTCGAGGGCCCGCAGGAA
Organism: Pseudarthrobacter arbutini; assembly: GCF_054510915.1. NCBI lineage: Bacteria > Bacillati > Actinomycetota > Actinomycetes > Micrococcales > Micrococcaceae > Pseudarthrobacter > Pseudarthrobacter arbutini. The sequence continues at coordinate 57,249 of NZ_JBTNDQ010000011.1, forward strand.
GTCCTCGTCCAGCTGCATGGCCTCGACATCGCCCGCGGCAGCGTGCCGCGACTGTTCCGTCAGCCGCTCACGCTGGATGACGGGGTCGATCAGCTCGGAGAAGGCCGTGCCGCGTTCCATGCCGCCGATGATGAGGTCCCAGGCTTCGATCAGCCGGCCGTCCTCACGGTGCGGGCGGGCCAGCGGCTGGGCAGACGGCGGGTAGTCGTACACAAACGTGGGGTTCAGGAGCGTGGGTTCCACAATTTCACCGAACAGCTCCACGGCCAGCTTCTCGGTGTCCCACTTCGGGTCCACCTTGACCTCGTGCTTTTCTGCGATTTGGCGCAGCACCTCAAGCGAAGTGTCCGGCGTGACGTCCTGGCCAACGGCGTCGGACAGTCCGGGGTAGACCGAAACCCAGGCCCAGTCGCCGTCGAGGTTGATCTCGCCGGCTTCGGTCTGGAGGGTGCGGCCCACCCCCACGGCGTCAGCGGCGTCGAGGATGATCTCCTTGATGCGCTCGGCCATGACGAACTGGTCCGCCCAGGCTTCGTAGCACTCAAGGGTGGTGAATTCAGGGCTGTGGGTGGAGTCCACGCCCTCGTTGCGGAAGACGCGGCCCATGTCGTAGACCCGGTCGATCCCGCCCACAACGGCACGCTTGAGGTAAAGCTCGGTGGCAATGCGAAGGGTCATTTTCTGGTCGAACGCGTTCATGTGCGTCTCGAACGGGCGGGCCAGGGCGCCGCCGTGGACCAGCTGCAGGATGGGGGTTTCCACTTCGACGTAGCTGTGGCGGTGCAGGCTCTCGCGGATGGAACGGGTAATCGCGGCGCGGGTGTAGACCATTTCCCGGGCTTCGTCGCGCACCATCAGGTCCACGTAGCGCTGGCGGACGCGGGTTTCCTCGTTCAGTTCCGCGTGCAGCACCGGCAACGGACGGAGTGCTTTGGAGGCCATGGACCAGGACTCGGCCATCACGGACAGCTCGCCGCGGCGGGAGGAAATCACTTCGCCCTTGATGAACACGTGGTCGCCGAGGTCCACCAGCGCCTTCCAGTCCGCGAGCGCTTCCTCGCCCACGTTGGCCAGGCTGAGCATCGCCTGGAGCCGGGTGCCCTTGCCGTCAACGCCGCCTTCCTGCAGCGTGGCGAAGCAGAGCTTGCCGGTGTTGCGCACAAACACCACGCGGCCGGTGACGCCCACAACGTCGCCGGTGGTGTCGTCAGCCTCAAGGTGCGCGTACTTTTCGCGGATCTCCGTGAGGGAATGCGTGCGTTCCACACCCACCGGATATGCCTCGGTGCCGCGCTCGATCAGCTTGGCGCGCTTGTCCATGCGGATGCGCATCTGCTCGCTGGCGTCGAGCGGTTCTGGGGCATTTTTTGGGGTGGGGGTGTTTTGGGAAGTCACAATCCCCAAGTTTACCGGGAGTTCGCGCCACCGGCTCCCGGCCGACGCCCAGGCATAGACTCGGGCTGTGGAGACGTGGAAGGTTGAAGCGGAGGACGGCGGGCGCCTCGACGTGCACTCCTTCCGCACCCCCGCGGGACTGGACCCGACGACGGCGGGACCTCCCGGCGTCGTACTCATCCACGGCACTTTGGTCACCGACGCCCTCTACCGGCCTTTTGCCCGGAAGCTCAGCGTCCTGCTGGGCCGGCCGGTGCACTGCTACAACCGGCGCGGCAGGGCGGGGTCAGCCCCGCAGCCGGAGGACTATTCGGTGCAGACGGAGGTCAGTGACCTTGCGGCGGTCATGCGCGAGACCGGTTCCACGGACGTGGTGGCCCACAGCTACGGTGGCTTCGTGGCGCTGCAGGCGGCCCGGACCCTGCCGATCGGCCGGCTGGTGACCTATGACGCCGCGGTGTCGGTGTCCGGAAACCTGAGCCACCGCTGGCGTCCGGAGCTTGAGGATGCCGTCGCTGCGGGCCAGCTCAACCACGCCTGGGCGCACTTGGTCCAGGGCCTGGCCACGGCCGGTCCGCTGTCCTACCTCCCGCTCGGCGCGCTGCGGATGCTGAGCATCCTCTCGGCCAGGACCAACGTTGGCGCGGAGATGCGTCAGCTGCTGCCCACGGCCGTCACCGAAATGCGTGCCGTACTCGACGCCGAAGCCGAACTGGACAATTTCACCGCCCTCACCACGCCCATCCTGATGCTCAGCGGCGGCTGGAGTCCGGCGTATTTTGCCGAGACGGGGAGGCAACTGGCGGCCGCCGTGCCATCCATCAGCTTCCAGGTGGTCCCGGGCCAGCTGCACGAGGGACCCATCCGCCCGGGCAAGGGGCTGGCCGTGCGGATGGCCCGGTTCATCAGCGGCAGCGACGGCCAGGTCCGGAAGCTGGGGAGGCGCCGGTAGGTCGCTTTGCCGGTGGGGTGCCTGGGGGCGCGCCTAGGATGGGGAGCGTGAAAGAGCAGGAAGTCCCCACGCACGACGGCGGCAGGCTGGCTTTGTACAGCTACGGAACCGAGGATGCGCCGGGCGAGCGCCGGGTGATGGTCATCGGCGGGGCGTTCCTCACCGCACTGATCTACCGGCCGTTCTCGATGGCATTGGCCGACGGGCTGGGCGACGGGTGGGCCGTGGATGTCTATGACCGGCGCGGCAGGGGCAACTCCACCGAGCAGCCGGCCGACTATTCCATGGCCACGGAGATTGCCGATGTCCGTACGGTCATGGATGCGACGGGCGCCCGCAACGTCCTGGGCCACAGCCTGGGCGGGTCGGTGGCGCTGAACGCCGTCCAGGAGTTCGCGGGCACCCCCTACGAACCGGACAAGCTGGCGGTCTACGATGCTGCGGTCAACATCGACGGCAGCATCGACATGTCGTGGCTGGACGATTTCGAGGCGGCGGTGAACGCCGGCAAGGTGGGGCATGCCATGGCCCGGATGAAAAAGGGCATGCAGCCCGGCACCGCGCTGTCAAAGGTCCCCGAGCCGGTCCTGGCAGGGCTGATGGCCGTGGTGTCCCGCACGAAGGTGAACAGGATGCTCAAGGAGCTGATGCCCACGGGCGTGGGCGAGCTGCGCGCCGCGTACGACGAAGCCGAGAATGTCAGGAACTTCGCCGTCCTGCCCGCCAACACGCACTTTATGGTGGGCGGCAAGAGCCCGAGCTACTACAAGGTCACGGCCCAGCGCCTTCATGCGGCCGTCCCGGGGAGCACGTTCGAGCTCTCGCCCAAGGGCTTCCACGGCTCCATTCCGGCCGCGGTGAAGGAACTTGTCACGGACATCGCCGAATACTTCAAGGGCTAAGGCTTTCCGCAGGTTGCTCGGCTAGGCTCGGATCATGACGAGCGAGAACATCAAGACCCCCGACGGCGGCACGCTGGAGCTCTACTCCACGGGTGCTGAACTGGCCTCCGCCGGCTCCGGCGTGGTTGTGGTCCCGGCCTCCATGGTGACCGCCGCCGACTACACAAAGTTCGCCCAGAAACTCAGCGCCGCCTTGGGTCGCCCGGTGCACACGTTCAACCGCAGGGGCCGGGGTTCTTCGTCGCCGCAGGCCGAGGATTACACCCTGGACGCGGACATCCGGGACCTGGACGCCGTTATGAAACACACGTCCAGCACCGACGTCTTCGGCCACAGCTTCGGCGGCGCGGTGGCCCTGCACGCGGCCCGGACCCTTCCGGTGGAGCGGCTCGCCGTGTATGACCCCGCCGTGTCCGTGAACCACAGCGTGAAGGCCGACTGGACCACTGAATACGAACGCGCCACGGCTGCCGGGGACGACGACCGCGCCCTGGCCGTGCTCACCAAGGGCCTGGAGACCGGCGCCTTCTCACGGATGCCGCTGTCCATGCTCACCATCGCCAACAAGCTCACCGCCGGCACCCACGTGGGCAAGCAGATGCGTGAACTGATGCGCACCGGCGTCCGGGAAATCAAGGCCATCATCGCAGCGGACATGCCGGCCGAGCCGTTCATGGAGCTGCCCCTGGAAACGCTGATTATTGTGGGCGAGAAGAGCCCCGCGTACTTCGGTGTTGCCTGCGGCCAGATCCACGACATCCTGACCGGCTCCAGCTACACCATCCTGCAGGGGGCAGGCCACGACGGCGTCCTCCGCGCCCCGGACAAGCTCATCACCGAACTGAGCGACTTCTTCGCCGGCTAGCCTCCATCATTGCAACGCGGGGTCACTTATCGCCCCATCCGGCGGTCCGGAAGGGCGCAATGTGACCCCGCGTTGGATTGGAGGTGCCCGCTAGTGGGCGGCGTGGCCCGGGGCGGCACCTTCTGTTTTGCGCATCATCGCGGAAAGCACGACGGCGGCGAGGGCTATGACGGTCGCCGTCAGGAACGCTGCGCTCATGCCGGCAACGAGCCCGGACGCGGCCGAGACGACGGCGAAAATGGATACCAGCAGCGCCGTGCCGGCGGCACCGGCTACCTGCTGGGTGGTGCTCATGATCGCCGAGCCGTGCGAGTAAAGATGCGGCGGCAGCGGGTTCAGGCCGGTGGTAAATGCCGGAGTGAACAGCAGCGCCAGGCCGAAACTCAGCCCCACGTGGAGGGTGACGATCCACCAGACCGGAGTGCCGGCGTCGAGCGTTGAGAACTGCCACAGGGCCAGCACCATTAGCACGGAACCAGTGACGGTGAGCGGCCGCGGGCCCACTTTGTCGAACAGCCGGCCGATGAACGGGCCCAGCAAGCCCATCGCCAGGCCGCCGGGAAGCAGCGCGAGCCCGGTCTCCAGCGACCCCAGGCCGCGGATTTCCTGCAGGTAGAGCGGCAGCAGGATCACGCCGCCAAAGAGCGCCATCATGGCCACCACCATCAGCAGGACGGAGACCGTGAACATCCTGAAGTTGAAGGCGCGGAGGTCCAGCAGCGGGGCTTCGGCCTTCTGCAGCCGGAGCTGGCGGAGCACAAAGACCGTCAGGCTGGCGACACCGATAACCAGCGCGGCGATGGCCACGACGCTCGGACCGCTTTGGCCGCCGCCGATCTGGCTGAGACCGTACACCAGGCCACCGAAGGCAGGAACTGTAAGCAGTACGGAGAGGAAGTCGAGCTTGGTCTTTTCGGTTTCGCCCACGTTCGTCAGGTACTTGGCGCCGATGGCCAGCGCGGCCAGGGCGACCGGGAGGACAAAGACGAACATAAAGCGCCAGGTGAAGTGCTCCAGGATCAGCCCGGAGACAGTCGGCCCCATGGCCGGTGCCACGGAGATGGCGATACTGACGTTGCCCATCACAGCGCCGCGCTTGGCCAGCGGGACGAGGGTGAGGATGGTGGTCATCAGCAACGGAAGCATGATGGCCGTGCCGCCGGCCTGGACGATGCGGGCCAGGAGCAGGATCTCAAAACCGGGAGCCACTGCGGCCAGGGCGGTGCCGCCGGCGAAAAGTCCCATGGCCAGCATAAAGACGGCCCGCGTGGACAGGCTTTGGAGGATGAACCCGGTAGTGGGGATGACCACGGCCATGGTGAGCATAAAGCCGGTGGAGAGCCACTGAACGGTGGGCGCGTCCACGCCAAGGTCAACCATCAGCCGCTGCAGGGCAACATTCATGATGGTCTCGTTCAGGATCACCACAAAGGTCGCCACGAGCAAGGTGGCGATGATGGTCACCGATTCGCGGGACATCTTCTCCGGCACGGAGGACTTCGGCGCCGCAACCGGCCCGGGCCGCCCGGAGGCGTTCGAAGAGACTTCTGTAGACATGGGTGTTCCCCCAGGGAGTAAGAATGAAGTGGCTCGCGAGCATCGTCGCTGCAGTTTCAAACACTCTACCGGCCGGAGTAATTCCGGCGAACAGGATTTTTCTTCGGCTCGGGTTTTTTCTGATCGGTCGTTTTGGCTGGCCGGTGTGGTTTAATCAGCGCACTGAGTATGAGTCGGGGCTGGGGCCTCTAGTGATGTTCGACCGCGCAAGCGGTCAGGCAGGAGCCCCAGGTGGACGCGTACTCCCCCGCATATCCGGCAGGGCGCCACTACCACGGCGATGGCCGAAGCCCGTTGTCCCTGGTTCTTTCGGTGGCTGCCGCTTTGATGGTTTTGCTGGCTGCCGTCACTTCGGCCGTGGTCCGTTCTGAGGGCGTCACCGGAACCGTGAATGCGGCTTTCGCCGGGACCGGGCCGGTTGGCGCCATGGCCGCGGTTGGTGCGGGCGCCGAGGTTGGCGCCATGGCCGCGGTTGGTGCAGGCGCCGAGGACGGAAGCGTCGCGAGGATTATCAGCAGGGTCTCCGGCTTCCGCGTTGGCGTGGCCGTCGCGGATACAGCGGGCGGACCGGTCCGCACTTTTGGCGACACGGCGGCCTATACTGCGGCCAGCACTGCCAAGCTCGTGACCGCAGCGGCCTATCTCAGGCTTGTGGCGGCCGGTGAAGCGCGACTCGATGAGACGCTGGGGAACTACACTGCCGCTTTCCAGCTCAAGTCCATGATCAACAACAGCAACAATGATTCCTGGCTCCTGTTGATGGGCAGGATCGGCTACCAGCGGCTGATCCAGTACGCAGCCTCGATTGGCATCGCCTACGATCCCGAAGACAACCGGCTGACTCCCGCGGAAGTGGCCCAAGTCCTGACGAAGCTTTATGCCGGACAGCTGCTTAACCCCAATGACACCGCGCAGTTGCTGGGGTACATGCAGGAAACCAACAACGAGGAACTTATCCCCGCCGCCTCGGGGCCGGGCATTACCGTCTATCACAAATACGGCCAGCTTGCAGGAAACCTCCATGACGCAGCCCTTTTGGAACATGGCGGGACAACGTATGCGCTGGTGATCTTCACGGAAGGCGCCGATAGCACCGACGAGGCCGAACGCACTGAAATGATCCACGATCTGACGCGGGCAGTCGTCGCGACGCTCTTTCCCGCGGGTTAACCGAGCTCCTGCTGACTCCATGCAATCCGGCGCTCGGCATCGAGGGAACGGAGCATTCGCGGGCAGGGGGCTTAAGTGATCCGTTCGCGCCGGGTGGTCAGCTGCGGTGGTGCTCGATCAGCCAGCCGGCCATCTGCTGGGCCCGCTTGGCCGCCTGGGTGTCCCCTTCGGTGGCTGAGACGATGGACCCCTTCATCAGGATGTGCCAGGAGCGGGCGAAATCCTCGGGGCGGTCCAACCCTGCCTGCTCCGCGAGGTCCTGCACATGGCCCCTGATCCTGGCCAGGTAGTTGATGCTGGCCTGGCCCAGGGGATGGTCCGGGCCCATTTCCAGCAGGATGTTGATGAAGGAGCAGGCCTCGAAGTCGTCGCGCAGGAACCAGTCGCCGAAGACGTCGAAGATGGCAAGGAGCTGTTCAGTGGGGGTAGTGCCGCGCAGTTTGGCCTGGCCAACGATGGCATCAACTGTCCATACCTGGTCCCGCTGCTCCAGGAACGCCAGAACCAGCGCGTCCTTGGACGGGAAGTGCCGGTAAAAAGTTGCCTTGGCCACGCCGGAACGTTCGATCAGTTCGTTAACACCCACATCCCGCACACCGCGGCGGGAAAAGAGTTCATAAGCCACAGCCAGGATCCGGCTCCGGGAATCGGCAGGCAGAACTGCCGCCTCGGCGGGTAAATCCGCCGGAGACAGCGCGGGTTCTGCAGTGTGGTCTGCATCGGAAATCATCGTAGGAATAGTTTACTCCAAGGTGCAGACAGACCGGTCTTACCCGTTGTAATGTTTTCCCAGACGCAGTGCTATGACGCCGATGGGACCCCGTAAAGGCCCCGTCGGCTTGGTGCAAGGAGGCCCCGATGTCAGCAGAGCGAACCTACGATTTTATCCAGTGCGATGACACTGACCCGTGGATGGAGAGTGCCGCTGCGTCCGCCGAGGTCCGGCACTTCGCCCGGGAATCCTTGCGGTGGCAGGCGCAGGAAATCATTGATGAGGTGCTCCGCGGAACAGTTCCCGGCCAGGAGTTGTCCCGGGCCCGGTTGCGCCGCTGCGTCGCCCAGAACCCCGGCAAGCCCGAACGTGCCCTGCTTCAGCAGCTGATGCTCAACCGCGACCCGCAGGGTGAATCAACGCAGTAACGGCTGGCCTTAAAACGTGAGGCTGCGGTCCACGATGCGCCCGGCGGTCACATGCAGGCTCTGGCTGTTGGCGCGGGCATGGGTCCGGAGCAGGTTGAATGCTGCGTCCATATCCACTCCGGCAGTGTGCGCAATGACGCCCTTGGCCTGCTCAATCAGCACCCGGGTGTTCAAGGCCAGCTGCAGCTGCTCGTTGACCAGTACCGCTTCCCGGATGGTGCGTTCCTGCATAAGGCTGATGGTGGCGACGTCGGCAAGCGCCTGGCCGATCGCGGCATCCTCTGCAGTCAGGAAACCCTCCCGGGCGCCGAACAGGCCCATGGCCCCGATAATCCTGCCGTGAACGCGCATGGGCACAGCATGCACGGAGCGGAAGCCCTGCGACAGCGCGGCTTGGCGGAAGCCCAGCCACTTGGTAAGCCCGGCAATGTCGTCCACTGAGACTGCCGACCCGGTCATGTAGCACTCAACGCAGGGACCGGCTCCGGCTTGAAGCTGGAGCACCTCGACGAGTTGGCTCTGCTCGCTGGTGGATGCGACAACCTGCAGCTCTCCGCTGGGATCGGCAAGCAACAGACCCGCGGCTGCGACGTCAAGGAGACCCACGGATTCCTCCACCAGGATATGCAGAAGATCCACGACGTCGTAGTCGGCCACCAGCGTGTCAGTGAGCTTGACGAACGCCGCACTGGCGCGCTCGGCGCGGGTACTGGTTACCATGGCCCTATTTTACTGCAGGGCAGGTCCGCTGGCCCCACCCTTGTCGGTGTTGAAGCTGAGCCTTCTTGCGAGCACAGCGGCGGCTGTCTCCCCCAACGTGAGGTCATTGGCAAAAGCGTAGGCACGCAACAAAAGCAAGGATTCCGCTGCCGTAGCACCGGACTGCGCCAGGACCATCCCGGTGGCCTGGTGAATCTCGCGGCGCGACATAAGCGCCGGCTCCAGGGCTGGATCCGTATCCGGTGAGCTGAGGCTCAGGATCTTGCGCAGGAGGTACCAGGAAGTCTGCCCGGCAAGTACGGCCGCCATCGACTGGTCCGACCGGTTCAGGTTTCCACGAACGGCGTGATACAGCTCAACAACACCGAGGTCCATCGCGCCTACTGTGAGTGGAAAAACGAACAGCGCGGCTGCGTCCGTCCCGGCGATCGCCTGCCGGAACATGGGCCATTCGTCGTCGGCGGTGGACTGTGCGTCGGGGATCAGCACGGGCAAGCGGGTCTTGTGGGCCCGCCACCGCGGGCCTTCGCCGAGGCTGAACTGCAGTTCGTCCAGGCGGGCGGCGAGTTCGTCGCTGGCGGAGACCAGGGTCTCCGCGGCAGAGCCGCCGAAGAGGGACACCGCGGCACCCGTTATGGGCAGCTTCTCCAGATATGGAGCACACACGTTCTGGTCACCGGCAACCATATCGGGTGCAATGTCCATGGTGAGCCTCTGATCCCTGAATCATCCCGCGGTGAAAGATCCGGCTGCAGGCTGAACCGGAGCGGCGGAGTTGTCACTTCAAGGATACAGATTGCGGCGAACCCGCCCGTCGTCGCCGACCGGGCCTCAGTCCGGACCTTCCTGGCCGTTGGCATTGGCCATCTCTGCGGTGACCATCAGGTGGTCACGCAACGCCCGTTCCGGTGCGCCCGGGTGGGCGGCCACACACCTGCGAAGGCGCCATTTGACGTCAGCCAGATCCGGTGCCGGGTCCTCCAAGATCGAGTAGATAATTTCGTAAGCCTGCCATCCGATCGGCGTGAATCCGTCAGCGGCGATGTGGTTGGCCATCGCCTCCTCCACCTTAGGGATCGTGGCGCTCACGGGTCTCTCCGAAAGGTACGGCCTCGCTGACCGCGACGGTATAGGTGTCGTGCGCGTGGCGGGTTACCAGAATCCCGCACAGGCCAGTGCTGGAGGCATACTGGCGGGCCATGTCAACGGCCGAATTCAAATAGTCGTCCAGGACGGACGCGTGATTCACTTTGACGAGATAGGACAGCCCGTCATCGATTGTGCGGATCATTGGATTCGCTCCTGACTTGAGCGTGGCCGGTAGGCCACGGGGATGGGGAATGCACGCGAGCGTCCCGCTTGCCGTGTATGCGGCTGCGCCGGGCAGACAGGAGCCGGGCAGCACAAAAGGCCGAGGATGACTGCGGAAGAAGTATGGGGTGCCCTGCGTGAAATTTGTCCTCCTGGGGTACGCCAAATAGGGCGATGCCAGGGTCTGGGGCAACAATGTCAGCATAGCCGATGCCGAGACAGACGGACAGGGATCCGAGGCCTTGCGTGCCCCCGGAAGCGGACCCTACTTATCAGCTGCTGAGCGGCACGTTGTCGATCAGCCGGACAGGCCCCACCTTGGCGGCGATGAGAGCCAGGCCTTCGCCGCGGAACGGGACTTTCCGGCAGTTCTCGGCCAGCGGCTCAAGGGTGAGCGGATCCACGACGTCGAAGTAGTCCAGTCCCACCAACGACTGCGATTCAACCATGGCCCGGGCCGATTCCAGATCAAGCGGCTGGTGGGCAGTTGCCCGCTCCGCCAGGAGCCGCAGCGCCCGTGACAACACCAGGGCGGCCTCGCGCTCCTCTGCGGAGAGGAACCGGTTGCGGCTGGACAGGGCGAGCCCGTCCGCGGACCGGACGGTGGGCACGGCGACAATTTCGACGGGGAAATTCAGGTCCGCCACCATGCGGCGCACCAGCGCCAGTTGCTGGGCGTCCTTTTGCCCGAAATAGGCCCGGTAGGCCGGCAGTCCCCCGACGCCGGAGGCAAACGCACCGGCCGGCGGAAGCCCTGAGCCGGGGATGCAGTAGTGCAGCAGCTTGGCAACCACGGTGAGGGCGCCGTCGAAATGGCCCGGCCGTGAGGAGCCTTCCCACTTTTCCCCCAGGGAGCCGGCGGTCACGCGGACCAGCGGCTCGCCGCCGGGATAGACCTCTTCCACCGGAGGCGCAAACACGAGGTCCACGCCCTGTTCCCCAAGCAGGGCAAGATCGGCGTCGAGCGTGCGCGGGTACCGGTCCAGATCCACCGCATCGCCGAACTGGAGCGGGTTCACAAAGATGGACGCCACCACTACGTCGTTCTGTTCGACGGCGGTGCGCGCCAGCCGGGCGTGGCCTTCGTGCAGCGCGCCCATGGTGGGCACCAGGCCCTGCGACCTGCCCGCCTTCTGCGCGAGCAGCCGGGCACTCGCCTCCCTGAGCTCTGCGGCAGTTGTCACCAGTTGCGTGGCCATGTCAGTTTCCCTCTTCCAGGGCCGCGCGGAGGGCCCCCACTTGATCCTCTTTGAGCAGCCCCCGGCTGCTGGCCCGCCGTGCCGTGGCGCGGGCCATGGCGAGGTAAGCCTCCAGCACATCGCCGTGCGCACCGGCGTCGTACTCCCTTAACGCCTCGGCGTGGGCCGCCACTGTCCCCACATCGCCGCGGGCCACCGGCCCGGTCAGCGCCGATTCGCCTGAGGCGAGCGCGTTCTCCAGCGTGGCCCGCAGCAAAGGCCCCAGCATCCGCTCCGGCGCGTCGACGCCAACGTCGCGGAGTAGCTGCGAAGCCTGCGCCACCAGGGTGACCATATGGTTCGAGCCATGGGCGAGGGCCGTGTGGTAAAGCGTCCGGTCCCCCTCGGCGATGGCCACGGGTTCGGCACCCATCTCCACTACCAGCGCCTGCGCAATGGGCAGCATCGCGGCATCTGCGGTCACGCCGAAGGTGCAGTCCAGGAGGCGGGTCAGGTCCAGGCTCATGCCCGTGAACGTCATGGCGGGGTGCAGTGCAAGAGGGATGGCTCCGGCGGCGCGCACCGGGCGAAGCACCCCCACGCCGAACCTTCCTGAGGTGTGCGCCACGATCTGTCCGGGCTGCCACGCCCCGAGTTTGGCGAGGCCGTCCACCAGCCCGGCGAGGGCATCGTCGGGCACAGCGAGGAGCACCAGTTCGGACCGTTCCACAATCTCCTGGATCTCCAGGATGGGCACGCCCGGCAGGAGCGTCTCCGCCCGCTCACGGCTGGCCTCTGACACCGCGGAAACCCCGACGACGGCGTGCTCGGCCGAGCGCAACGCCGCGCCAAGGACGGCGCCAACTTTCCCGGCACCGATGATTCCGACGCCAAGGCGCCCGGGCTTAGCCACGTTGCGTGCCTTCCTGTTGGGGACTGGTTTCGACAGGCTCAACCACCGGAGCGGGCTCAACCACCGGACTAGCGGTTTCGCTCCCCACCCGCTCCCTAACCTCGCGAGCTCGGTCAGGGAACCCTGCGGTCGTGGCCCCAGGCTCAACCACCGGAGCGGGCGCCACCGTTGCCAGCCATTGTTCACTGGTCTGCCGCTTGCGGGCGAGCCGGGCGCGGGCAGACTGGGCATCAAAGAGCGCCCGGGCCTCGTCAAGCCCGGCCTGGGTGAGCCGCGGCGAGACCGGTCCCGCCGTGGTGTGCAGTACGAGGTCCGCCACACGGAACCGCCGCGCGAGCGGACCCTGGTGCAGTGCCATGGACTGGGTGCGCTGGTGCGGGACCACCACCAGTTCCCGCCACCACCGGCCCGAGCGGATCAGCAGGGCAGTGTCAGTGGTGGCGAAGCCGTTGCGGCGCCAGCCCAGCGGCGCGAGGAACCTGCCGCGGCGCGGCGTGGTGACGAAACCGCCGTCGGAATCCAGCCCCGAGAGCCCGGCAGCGAAGATGCGTCCGGGTTCAGGCGTACCGGGATCCGGCAGCACGAGTGCGAGCATGCTCATCACGTCGGCCAGCTTGCCCACGGGCAGCAAGGTGGTCCGGGACGACGTCTCGCCGTTGCCACCAATCGCGCCGTACCCGGCCACGTTGACCTGGATCCGGTACCAGCCGAAGATCCGCCACAGCGGGGACTGGGCCACTTTCAGCGCCTGGACCCTGCCCGGGGGCAGCGTCTGCGCCTGCGTGTCCAGCAGCCCGTAGCGGAGCCGGATCCCGTCCGGCGAAATGGCGGCCGTGAAGTTGTAGCCCTTGTTAAAGAAGCCCCAGTAGCTGGCGGCAAGGCCCAGCACCGCCGGGATCAGGTAGAAGAAGAAGCCGCGGTTGTCCGTCACGGCGGACAGGATCACGGCGGCGATGCCGCCCACCACCACAAAAAAGCTCTGCTCACTGAGCAGCAGGGAACCGATAAGGCGCGACGGCGGCACGGACAGGACCGGATATTCGGGCGCCTCCGGCGCGGCCTCCTGCGGCCGGGCCGGGTCCGGGATCACGCCTGCGGCCCGCGCCAGGATGGTGGCCCGGAGCTGGCGGGCGTCGTCCATCCGCAGGTAGGCCAGTTTGACGGCCGATTCACCGGCGTCGGCCACCTCGAACTTGAGTTCGGCCAGGCCGAAGATCCTGGCAAGCAGGGGCTGGACGATATCGATGGCCTGGACGCGGTCCAGCCGGGCCTGGCGCTGCTGGCGGAAGATGAAGCCGGAGTTGACCCGGACGTACCCTTCGGCGACCTGGTACTTGGTGAAGTACCAGGTCAGGATGAAGCCCAGCACGGTCATCACGAGGATGATGCCGCCGCCGGCCACCAGCCAGGGTGCCCGGCCGGCGAAGTCCTCCTCGAACAGAGGACGGCCTTGCAGCAACCGTTCGAAAAAGTCCCGCCCGAAGAAGAAACCAATGGCCGCCAGGGCCACCCAGCCGCGCACAAATGGGGACGCCGGGTGCACACGCAGCCACTCGCCGTCGGGCGCCACCGGAACCGCAGTCGGTGCGCCGGCCTCCGGAACGTTTGCCGTCACAGCCCTGCCAGCCTCGCTTCACCGCGGGCAGCGAGTTGCTCGCGCAGGCGTGCCCCTTCCGCAGCGGGCAGGCCGGGGATGGTGGCGTTGGTTCCGGGCGAGGCGGTGTGGAGTTTGAGCGTGCAGAGTCCCAGCCCGCGTTCCACCGGGCCCACGCCGATGTCCACGTATTGCATGCGGCCGTAGGGAACCGTCATGGTCCGTTGGAAGAAAATGCCGCCGCGGATCAGCAGGTCATCGTCGCGCTCGGCGTAACCGATGGCGCGCACCTGGCGCGGAATCAGCAGCAGCCGCCAGATGGCCAGAACCAGAGTCACTGCCGGGACTGTGATGGCCAGCCACAGGGGCGGCCACCGCCACCAGCCGAGCAGGACCAAGATGAGTGGCAGGCTCAGGACGATCACCGTGACCAGGTTACCGATGGCCCACTGCACCAGCCGCACCGTGACGTATTTCGGGGATACCCGCTGCCAGGTAATGCCCGGCGGATCAATCGCCTCTGTACGCATATTCGCCTTCCCCTGCGGCTTCGCCGCGTACCCCGCGGCCGGGTTTCCCCTCACCGGGCGTTGCATCGGTGTCTTCGGGCGGGATCTTGCAGAACCGCTCCACCAGCAGGCCGACGACGATCATCACTAGTCCGCCGGCAGCGATCGCGACTGCCACCCAGGTGATGCCCTGGTCGCTGCGCAGGTTCCAGATCCGCAGCTGGTCCAGGAAGATTCCAACATGCCAGCCCAGCAGGACGGTGCCCGCGTAAGCGCACGCCTGGGCCAGCACCAGGGTCCTTGCGGCCAGGATCGGGTCCAATGCCTTTTTGCGTTTGGTGCTGTTGCGCCACCGGAGCACACGGATGCCGAGCACCAGGGTGATGGCGACAATCACGCCCATGGTGGCCAGCGCGGTAGCCGGAAGAACCGGTGTGGCCATGCTGTAGCGTGTGGTCACCACGGTGGCGGACCAGCCGGCCACGGTCAGGACCAGGCCGATCAGCAGCAGGCGGACAGGGTTGATGGGCTTCACCGGTTACTCGACCGCCCCGGCTGTGGGGACGCCGTCGTAATCGCCGAAACCGTCGAACGGGGCAAGGTCGTCAAAGTCGGGGGCACGGGCAGCCAGCTCGCTGATGCGTTCCCCGCCCAGGGTGGCCGCCGGCTCGATCAGCGACCACGGATACAGCACAAAGGCGCGTCCGGCCGCGCGCGGGTGCGGCAGGGTCAGCACCGGGTCGTCACTGGTGAGGTCGCCGTAGGTGATGATGTCGACGTCGAGCGTCCGCGCCCCCCAGCGCACTTCACGCACGCGGAGGTGCTTGTTTTCCACGGCCTGGCAGTGCTTCAGCAGTTCCGCCGGGGACAGCGTGGTTTCCACGGTGATGATCATGTTCAGGAAGTCGGGCTGGCCGGCCGGGCCGCCCACGGCTTTGGTCTGCACCACCGGGGAAACGGCCTGCAGCCGGACCTCCGGCGGGTCCACCAGGTCGGCAACGGCCTCGGACAGGGTGTCGTTCCGCTCGCCCAGGTTGCTGCCGAGGGCCAGGACGGCTTTGGTGTACCCGCCGCTCATGGCCGCTCCCGGTGCACGCTGACAGCCACATCCCCGAAGGGCACCTCGATGGGTGCCTTGGGCTTGTGGACGGTGATGTCCACGGCCTGGATGGTGAATTCGGCGAGCAGGCCATCGGCGATCCGGACGGCCAGTGCCTCGATCAGGTTCAGCGGCTCCCCCGTGATCCAGTCCTTGATCCGCTCAGCCACTTCGCCGTAGTGGGCAGTGTCCCGGACGTCGTCAGATACTGCGGCCTTGGCGAAGTCCAGGTGCAGCACGGCGTCCACCACAAACGGCTGGCCCTCACGGCGCTCGAAATCGAAGACTCCGTGATGGCCGACGGCGGTGACACCGCTCAGCGTGATCCTGTCCATGGGTGCCCGGCCTAGGTGGTGGTAGGGGCGGCGGCCATCCGCGCGGCCACCTTGACGGCGTCAAGGCTTGGAGCGACGTCGTGCACACGGACGGCCCAGGCCCCCCGGAATGCGCTGATCGCGGTGATGGCGGCCGTGGCGGCGCCGCGCTCCTCGGGGGCGGCGGACTTGCCGGCGACCGTGAGGAGTGTGCCCAGGAAACGCTTGCGGGAAGCGGCCACCAGAACCTTGTGCCCCAGACTGTCCAGCTGGTCCAGGTGCTGCAGGAGCTCCCAGTTCTGGGCGTCGTTCTTGGCGAACCCCAGGCCCGGGTCAATGATGATCTGCTCTTTGCTCACCCCGGCTGCGTAGAGCTTGTCGCGGACGCCTGCCAGTTCAGCCACCACTTCGCCGGCCACGTCCTGGTATTGGGCCAGGGAGTCCATGGTGCGGGCGTCGCCGCGGCGGTGCGTGAGCACATAGGGGACCTTGGACGCGGCCACGAGCTCGGCCATCTCAGGTTCGATGGTCAGCCCGGAAACATCGTTGATGATAGCGGCGCCGGCCTTCAGGGCAGCGGCGGCCGTGGCGGCGTGGGTGGTGTCGATGCTGACCAGGGCTCCCGCCTTGACCAGGGCCTCGATGACGGGGATCACCCGGCGCTGTTCTTCCTCCGGGCTGACCTCCTCCGCGCCGGGGCGCGTCGATTCGCCGCCGACGTCGATGATGTCCGCTCCGGCGTAGAACATCCGCAGGCCCGCCGCGATGGCAGTGTCCGCCGTCGGGTGCTTTCCGCCGTCGCTGAAGGAGTCCGGGGTGACATTCAGGATGCCCATGACCAGGGTGCGGCCGGTGGGCAGGTCCGCGAATTTCGCGGCCGGGCGCGGTTTGCGCAGGATGGGCAGCGGAGATGTTGCGGGCCCGGTTCCCGGGGCTGCAGCGAGTGAGTCCATGGTCTGATACTTACCTTCCGAGGATGAGGCTCATGGCTTCGGCACGGGTGGCCGGGTCATGAAGCTGCCCGCGGACCGCGCTGGTGACGGTCTTTGCTCCGGGCTTACGGACACCGCGCATGGACATGCACATGTGTTCGCATTCGACAACGACAATCGCGCCACGCGGCTTGAGGTGGCTGACCATTGCTTCGACGATCTGGGTGGTGAGCCGCTCCTGCACCTGGGGGCGCCGGGCGTAGATGTCCACGAGGCGTGCCAGCTTGCTGAGCCCGGTCACTTTGCCGTCATGGGAGGGAATGTAGCCGACGTGGGCAACCCCGTGGAACGGCACGAGGTGGTGCTCACATGTGGAGTAGAACGGGATGTCCTTGACCAGGACCAGTTCTTCGTGGTCCAGGTCGAATTTGGTGGAGAGGACGTCCGCCGGGTCAAGGTGCAACCCTGAGAACACCTCGGCGTAGGCCTTGGCCACCCGCCTGGGGGTGTCTACGAGGCCGCCGCGGTCCGGGTCCTCGCCGATGGCCAGGAGGATTTCACGGACGGCCGCCTCAATTCGGGGCCGGTCCACCTTCTCGTGCTTTTTGTGGTGGGAGCCGTCCTCCGCCGGGTGTCCGGCGGAGGCGGGAGCGTCGTCGTCGTCGAAGTGAGTCACAGGAGAAAGCTTAGCCGTGCGTGGCGTCAGGCCCCGAGTCGGGGATGCCGCCCTGGAATGCGGCGTCATCCGGGACACCCTGCGGGTGCAGCGGCTGCGCGTCCAGCGGTTCCTCGAGGCGGGCGTGCTTGGCTTCCTCCTGGGCTTCGCGCTCAGATTTCTCAAGGCGGGATTCCACAGGGCCGGCCTTCTGGACCGGACGGGTCTCCTTGGACAGCCACACCTCGCGGAAGTCACGCTTGCGGATGTCCGTGAAGATGTGGGCGATTTCGGCCTGGTTGAGGGTTTCCCGTTCCAGGAGTTCCAGGGCCAGCTGGTCCAGGACGTCCCGGTTGTCGGTGAGGATGGCGTAGGCCTCGTCATGCGCCTGGTCGATCAGGCGGCGCACTTCCTCATCCACCACGTAGGCGATCTGGTCGGAGTAGTTGCGCTCGTGGCCGGCGTCGCGGCCCAGGAAGGGTTCGCCGCCGCCCTGGCCCAGGCGTACTGCGCCGACTCGCTCGCTCATACCGTACTCGGTGACCATCTTGCGGGCCGTGGAGGTGGCCTTTTCGATGTCATTGGAGGCTCCAGTGGACGGATCGTGGAAGACGATCTCCTCCGCCACGCGGCCGCCCATCGCGTAGGCCATCTGGTCCAGCAGTTCGTTGCGGGTGATGGAGTACTTGTCATTCTCCGGGACCACCATGGTGTAGCCCAGGGCACGGCCGCGGGGCAGGATGGTGATCTTGGTGACCGGCGCGGAATTCCGCAGCGCGGCCGCCACCAGTGCGTGTCCGCCCTCATGGTACGCGGTGATTTTGCGCTCGTGTTCTTTCATCACGCGGCTGCGCTTCTGCGGGCCGGCCATAACGCGGTCGATGGCCTCGTCCAGGGCGCGGTCATCGATGAGGTTGGCGTTGGAGCGCGCGGTCAGCAGGGCTGCCTCGTTCAGGACATTCGCGAGATCCGCACCGGTGTAGCCCGGGGTCTTCTTCGCCACGGCCTTGAGGTCAACGCCCGGGGCCATCGGCTTGCCCTTGGCGTGCACCTGCAGGATCTGGTCGCGGCCGATCAGGTCCGGGGCGTCCACCGAGATCTGGCGGTCAAAACGGCCCGGACGGAGCAGTGCCGGGTCCAGGACGTCGGGGCGGTTGGTGGCAGCGATAAGGATGACGTTGGTTTTAACGTCGAAGCCGTCCATTTCAACCAGCAACTGGTTGAGGGTCTGCTCGCGTTCGTCATTGCCGCCGCCGATGCCGGCACCGCGGTGCCGGCCGACGGCGTCGATCTCGTCGACAAAGATAATGGCCGGAGAGTTGGCCTTGGCCTGCTCAAAAAGGTCGCGGACACGGGACGCGCCCACGCCGACAAACATTTCCACGAAGTCCGAGCCGGAGATGGAGAAGAACGGCACGCCGGCCTCACCGGCGACGGCACGGGCCAGGAGGGTCTTGCCGGTTCCCGGAGCACCGTACAGCAGCACGCCCTTGGGGATCTTGGCGCCTACGGCCTGGAACTTGGCCGGTTCCTGCAGGAACTCCTTGATTTCCTGGAGCTCCTCCACAGCCTCGTCCGCGCCGGCTACGTCAACGAAGGTCACCTGCGGCATGTCCTTGTTGACCATCTTTGCCTTGGACTTGCCGAACTGCATGATCTTCGAGCCGCCGCCCTGCATCCGGGTCATCAGGAACCAGAACAGTGCTCCGAGCAGGATGACAGGGATGAGCAGCGAGAGCAGGCCGGAGAACCAGTTGCTTTCGATCGGCTGGTCCGTGTAGCCGTTCGCGGGGTTGGCAGCGGTGACTGCTTTGACCACGTCGATGGCGCGGGCGTCGACGAAGAAGAACTGGACACTCTTGCCCTTGTCCTGCCCGTTGACATCCAGGTTGTCCTTGAGGGTCAGGTCAACGCGGTTTTCGCCGTCGAAGATCTTTGCCTGCTCAACCTTGCCGCTGTCGGCGAGGAGCTCAAGGCCCTTGTCCGTATCGATCCGTGCCGCACCACCGGGAGCCAGTGTTGCAAAAGCCACGAGAAGCATGGCGATCACAACAACGATCCAGATGCCCGGGCCCTTGAAGAAACTCTTAGCTTTCATCTGTTCGGGGGCTGGCCCCGTCCCTCCTGGTAGTGCTGCACGGCGAGTGAGTCTACGCGCGTGTGGTGCTGCATCAGCTACTAGCTATACACCGTTCGGAGTAATTCACGCACGGTGCCGCGCAAAAGTTCCCTCTGGGCGTAGCGGGATCCGGCGGCGGTCCCACAGATCCCCGGGTCACCAAGGGGCAGTCCAGAACCGTGGGATGCAGCGCAAGTCCGGCCAGATCGACTTTGCCTTCGATGGCGTCAATCAGTGTGCCTGTGGCCCAGGCACCCATTTCGTAGTGCGGCAGGGCCACCGTAGTGAGGCCCGGATGGAGGTTGCCGGCGATGAGCTCCTGATCATCGAAGCCCACAATGGACAGGTCAGCGGGGACGGAAAGCCCCCAGCTCGGCCGCGGCCCGGTAGGCGCCCATGGCCATTCGGTCGTTATAGCAAAAGATGCCGGTGGGAGGTTTGCTGAGCTGCAGCATCCGTAGTGCTGCCTCGTAGCCGCCCTGCACCTCGGATGGTCCGGTTTGAACGGGGGCGGCAGCGCCGTCGAGCCCTGCCTCCGATAAGGTGTCCGCGAATCCGCGGAGGCGGCCGTGGCTGGAAGGCACGTCATCGGTGCTGTTAAGAAAGCCGATGCGTGTGTGCCCGGCGGCCAGCAGGGCTGTGACCGCCGTTTTGGCCCCGCCTTCTTCGTCGGGGACAACGGCGGCGATGGTTGGCCCGCTGCTGACCGCGTCCACCAGGACCGCTGGGACCGTGCCGAGGTTCCCTGGAACATCCAGAATTCGGTGGTACATAGTGGCGTACAGGATGCCGTCCACCCGCCGCTCCAGAAGCGCCTCAACGTCTGCATTTCGGGATCCAGGGCTGGCCGAAATGGAAGTGTTGACGATCATGAGGTTGTAGCCGCGGGCACGCGCCGCGTCGTCTGCGCCAAGAATGATCCTGCCTGCATGGGGCGTGGTGGCGATGTCCTCACTGACCAGTCCAAGTAACCCCGTGCGCCGCGTACGGAGCGCCTGGGCCAGGCGGTTGGGGCCGTAGCCGAGCTGCGCCGCTGCAGACTTCACTCTCGCCCGGGTCTCGCTGCTGATCCGCGCGTACGAGACATCATTCAGCACGTGCGAGACGGTGGTGACGGACACTCCGGCGGCGACTGCTACGTCCTTGATGCCAATGTTCTTGTTGCTCAACTTCTCTCCCCCGACCGCTTAAATGCAGCGAGATGGCATTTCACGGCAGTGTCCGTTGGTGCGACTGCCGTGAATTGCCATCTCGGCGAGAGCGGCTACTCGTAAACGTGCGGGGCGAGCGTGCCCACGAAGTCCAGGTTGCGGTACTTCTCGGCGTAGTCCAGGCCGTAGCCCACCACGAACTCGTTGGGGATGTCGTAGCCGACGTACTTGACGTCGATCTCCACCTTGGCGGCCGTGGGCTTGCGGAAGGCGGTGCAGATCTCCACGGAAGCGGTGCCGCGGGATTCCAGGTTGGTCTTGAGCCAGGACAGGGTCAGGCCGGAGTCAATGATGTCTTCGACGATCAGGACGTCCTTGCCCATCAGGTCCGTGTCCAGGTCCTTGAGGATCCGGACAACACCCGAGGACTGGGTGCCGGAGCCGTAGGAGGACACTGCCATCCAGTCCATCGAAACGTGGCTGTGGAGCGCGCGGGCGAGGTCGGCCATAACCATCACAGCGCCCTTGAGTACACCGACCAGAAGGATTTCGCGGCCTTCGTAGTCCTTGTCGATCTGCGCAGCGAGCTCAGCGATCCGCTGTTGGATCTGTTCCTTGGTGTAGAGAACGTGCTTGAGGTCTGCCTGGACGTCGTTTGAATCCACCAATGGCTCCTGTGTAGATGCGGGGTGCGACTATTCTTGGGGCGGTTTTTGAGGCCGGAATACTAGCTTCCCACAGCGGGCCGCTTCACGGGGAACGGGGGCGCCGCCGTCGGGACCGTCGGGCCGCGTTTCCGCAGCGTCCCGCTGGGCCAGCTCGGCGAGGGACAGCCGGTACACGCTCACCCCGCCAGGCAGCTCCACGGGACCGGCGGAACCCTGCCGGCGCAGCAGCGCTTCTGCCGCCAGAAGGCGCTGGTAGCTGGGCTGTTGACCCCCGACGTCGGCCGCTGCCTTGGCGATGACCCGGAACCTGATGGCCGGGGAAAGTTCCCCCAAAGCCTCCTCCGGGAGGCTGACCTCCGGTCCGGAACGCTCGGCCAAGGCTGCAAATGTGCGATCTGCCACGTCCTCCAGATAGTCGGCATCCAGCTGCAGGATGGACGCTGTCCGGGCCAGAGATTCAGCCACGCCGGGCCCGAGTTTTTCCTCGAGCATCGGCAGTACTTCCACCCGTGTCCGGGAGCGGGCAAACGACGGGTCCGCATTGCTGGGATCGTGCCAGGCCTCGAGGTCTTCGACATCGCAGATCTCCAGGGTGTCTGCGCGGCGCAGGCCAAGGAACGGCCGCAGCAAGAGGCCGCGGGCAGGCCGCATGCCGGCCAGCGAGCGCGTGCCGGAGCCGCGGGCAAGACCCAGCAGGACCTGTTCGGCCTGGTCGTCCAGCGTGTGGCCGAGCAGGATCGCCGCGGCTCCGTGCTCCTGGGCTGCCGCCTCCAACGCTGCATGGCGGGCATCCCGGGCGGCGGCCTCCGGGCCCATCCCGGTGCTGGCGACGGTGACGGACCGGAGGTCCACCGGGGAAAGACCCAGTTCCTTCAGCGCGTGGACAGCGGCGGCAGCCACCTGGGCCGAGCCCTCCTGCAGCTGGTGGTCAACCACGACGGCGCCGACCGTCAGTGGGTGCCCGTCAACGTGGCCGCGGCGGCCGAAATAGGCCGCCACCGCTGCGAGGGCCAGCGAATCCGGGCCACCGCTGCAGGCCACGAGCACGTGGGCCGGATAGCCGGCGTCCGCCAAGGCGTTCTGGACCATTTTGCGCGCCTTGCCGACGACGGGCGCGAGCCGGCCAGGCCGTCGTCGTCCGCTTGAAGCCGTGCGGGCTTCCGGCACTTTTGGGGCGTCCGGCACGTTTGGGGAGTGCGGCACCTACAAGCCCATCCGGTCGACCCACAGCTTGGCGTCGTGGATTTCCGGCTCAGTGGGAAGGTTGTCCGCGGATTCCCACACCCGGTTAAAGCCCTCCATGCCGGCCACGTCCACCACGGCACGGACAAACTTGGCGCCGTCGGAATACTGGCGCATCTTGGCGTCCAGGCCCAGGAGGCTGCGGATGAATTTCTCCATCACGCCGCGGTCCTTGCCGCGGTCGGTGAAGCGCTGCCGGATGGTCCTGACGGAAGGGACGATGCTGGCGTCGACGGCGTCCATCACAACGTTGGCGTGGCCCTCCAGCAGGCTCATCACGGCCGTCAGGTGGGACAGTGACGCCTTTTCCTCGGGGTTCTGCAACAGGTCCAAGATGGCGCCGCGGCCGGGAGTATTGCCGGTGGCGGTCCGGTCCTTGAGGGAACGCGCGGCGGCGGAGGCACGCTCCATCAGCGAATCAACGTTGCCCAGCAGGTGCCCGCTGAGGTTGTCGATCTCGGAAAGCATGTGGTGGCGGAGCCAGGGCGCAGCCGCGAACTGCACCCGGTGAGTCTGTTCGTGCAGGCAGACCCAGAGCCTGAAATCGTCCGGCGCGACGTTGAGCTCGCGCTCCACAGCCACGATGTTGGGCGCCACAAGCAGCAGGCGGCCGGCGGCGGGCGCTTTGGAACCTTCGGCGAGCGCGGCGAAGGGATCGTACTGGCCCAGGACCTTGCTGGACAGGAACGCCAAGACAGCGCCGAGCTGGCTGCCCGTGATGGCGCCGCTGACGCTGGCCGCCGCCGGGCTGACGTTGCCGTGGCGGCTTTCGAGCATTTTGTCCATGGCGGGTTTGAGCATCACGGCGAAGCTCTGTGTGTTTGCCTTGGCCCAGCTGGCCCGGTCCACCACCAGGACAGAGGAGTCGCGGAGGTCCCGTGCAGCTTCGAGGCCCGTGATTTCGTGGACGTGCGGGACGGAGGCGTCCGCGAGGCGGCGCAGGCTGTCCACGGCTTCGCCGATTTCCGCCGAGTTGAGGGTTGGCCCCGCCGAGGCCAGCCGGGCGGCCGTGGACGCGGCCAGGTCCCAGTTGATCAGGGCCTGGGCCGGGCTGGATGATGCCGGGGCTGACGAATCACGCGCAGTGGACTCCATAGTCCCCATCACATCACAGCGGACGGCGGATGGTCCTTAAGTTCGCTGACCGGCGAACGGCTCGGGGCTGCGCCTGTGGTCCGTTTCAGAAATCGGCCGGTTGCGCTGTCCTTCACTCGCGTCACGGAGTCTTGGTGGCAACTTCGGCAGGAGCCGTCTTGGCGTAGACGTCCTTACTGACCTCATATCCGTGCTGGTCGAGCTCAAGTGCTTGTTTATTGACGTCGGCCAGTTGGGCGTCGGAGAGCAGTTCGATTTTTTCGAGGTCCAGGGTTTCCTGTTTCACGCCACCCTCGGCTGTCACCCTTACCAGCCCAGTGCCGGCTGAATAGAACTTACGCTGGTGGCCTACATCCGGTTCCAGCGGATTGTGCTCATCAATCACCAGCACGCCTCCGTAGCAGTCGGTGGGGACGCATAGCGCTACGTTGTCCTCGTAGGCACGCGCGCAATCGAGGAAACCCACTGAAGCCGCGTGAGCCTGAACATATTCCGGCGTGCCGGTCCGTGGCTGCGCTTGCATTGCAATACCGGCTTGGCTCCCCGAAATCCCGTGGATGAAAGTATTCGGCGCCCCAATAAATTTATCGTTTTCGAACTCCTCGGGATACTCACCGAAGAGCCAAACCGCTCCAGCGTTATCCTGGGCAAAGAAGGCCAACTCCGATTCAACCAGAGCCCCGTCCTGGTAATCGCGGTCCCACATCACCAAGGTTTTCACACCGTCAATGACCTTGGTCAGGCCGGTTACGGTGTGTGTAACCGTCCGGTCGGTGGTGCCATCTTCAGCGGCTACCGTACCGGTGGTGGTGTACGTTGTGCCTGGCTTTAGCGGAAACCACTTGTTGTCGATCGTCGGAGAGCCTTGGAAGGCGGTCTTGTCGAAGTTGACCGCAGACCCTGGCCCGCACAGCTCTGGCGCCTGCGACGTCGCTGTCGCTGTCGGTGATGCCGGCTCCGAAGTGCCGGTGGAGTTGGGCTGCGCCTGCCCGGCATCCGGCGCCGCGCACGACGCCACAGTCGACATCGTCAGGAGGAGCGTGAAAGCGGAACTGAGGGCTAATAGTCGCCTACTTGGCTGGAACATGATTGTGGCCTTCACTGTCGGAATTCATTGCTTTCAGCAACTGCCACGGGCGCCCCGTTTTGGAGCTCACCGAGGGGCAGCGCTGTCGGAACCGCGCCGGGTCTGAGGCGATCCGAAGACGCCTTCTATGGGGCGCGGCGAGCCGCCGAACGCGCGGCTTCGAGCACAAGGTCATGCCGTTCCGCGTCCTGGCGGGAGTGGGTGGGGGCGGCATCACGGAATTTGATCGGAAATGGACACCAGCCTCCCCCTTCATGACGTTTCCATGGCGGATGTCCTTTGCGTAGCCGAACACACGGAGTCCGCGTGTGGTTGAGCCTAGGGCTGGCCTCCGTCAGGTGTCACGAGTAGCCGGTACTTGTTTTTCCGCCCGCGGCGCCGCAAGTACTTGCTCCCAAAAGAGCAGGCCCGCATAACAGCGGTCAGGACCCGCACGAACGGTGTTGCCCGGCACCGCTATTGCGGCGCAGGGCAGCGGTAACGGTAGGAACCCGGTTGCGGTAGGAGCAGGTCAGCGGCAGCCGCAGGCGGCGAGCGCCGTGGCGGCCCGGTCCAGGGCTTCCCGGTTCCCGGCCGCGCCAGGCTTCAGGTCGTTGCCGATGAAGGAGAAGACCAGGAGCCGGCCGTCTGCGTCCACCACGTAGCCGCTGAGGGCGATGACCGAGTTCAGGGTCCCGGTCTTGGCCCGCACCAGGCCGGCGCCGCGGGCCGTGGAGCCATCGACGTAGCGGGTGTCCAGTGTTCCGGTCAGCCCCGCGACCGGAAATCCATCCAGCGCGGCCCGCAAACGGGTGTCGGTCCCGCTGGTGATGGCACGCACCACTTCCGCGAACTGGCGGGCAGAGACCTGGTTGGCCAGCGCCAGCCCGGACACGTCCGCCAGCCGCATGGTGTCCGTAGGGATGCCCAAATCCGCGAGCTGTGCGCGGACTGCTCCGGTGGCGCCGTCGTGGCTGGCGGGCTCGCCCGCAGCCGCCGAGGCCATCCGGCCCAGGACCTCCGCCAGGTAGTTGTCCGAGGTCTGCAGCATAAGGTCCACCTGCTGGCCGACCGTGGCGGACCGGACCTCGGCAAGGACCGCCGGCTCTTCTGCCGGGGGCGCATCGCCCGAAGGCGCGGTGTAACGTCCGAGGCCGGCCGCTACCGTGAGTCCCGCAGCGGCACCTGCCGTCTTGAGCTGCGCGGCAAACGCCTCGGCGGCGGTGATTGCCGAGTCCTGCGGGCGGGGGCCGGTGGTCACGGCCGGGTCAAAGCGCGCCGAATTCAGCGCCAGCGGGTACAGCGGGGCAACCTCGCCCGCGGCAACGTCCCCGTCTGCCCAGGCGGGGTTCAGCGTTGGGCCGGTGAACAGGGAGTCGTCCACCAGGACCGTCAGCTCGCCGGTTGTTCCTGCGGTTTGGAGCGCGTTCACGGTGGCGGTGGCGAGGGTGGCGAGTCCGGCGTGGCCCATCACCTGGTTGGGCGCGGATTCCCCGGCACCCATGAGGACGTCGCCGCCGCCGGTGAGCACCACCTGATTGGCAGCGGGCCCGGCCAGGACCTTGGTGCTGAAACGGTGGTCCGGCCCGATTGCCCGGAGGGCGGCCACGGCAGTGAGCAGCTTCATATTGGAGGCGGGGATCCGGCTCTCCGAACCGCCGCGGTCAAACAGGACCTGGCCAGTGAGCGCATCCTGGACCAGCCCTGTGAAGCTGCCGTCGCCGTCGGGCTTTAACAATCCGTCCAATTGAGCGGCGACTGCGGAGGGCAGCGGCACGGGCGCCGACTCCGTGAGCGGAGAAAGGCCCATTCTTGCGGAAAGCGCGGTGGGGGCCTGCTGCCAGGCGGGCACTTCGGGTGTCGCCGCAGGAGGCGGGCTGACGAAAGCAGGGGCAACCAGCCATGCGGCGGGGAGGGCCAGCATAACGATCACGGCCAGGAGCAGCGCGGTGGGCCAGGCTCGCAGCCCGCGCCGGAGGGTGTGCCGGAATGCCGCCCTTATCCCTGCGGGACGCGATGTTTCCTTCATGCTGCTGTTGGTCCTCAAGTCCTGAAATTTCCCCGCAAGTTCCTGAAACCTGGGCCTCTCGCTATATCCTCAATAGTAGTCGGCGGCACCGACACTCCTTTTTGTTGTTCGTCTCCTGTGCCGCGAACCCCCTGCAATTGCCGAGGAGCATTCCATGAAGCATGACGTGACCATCGAGATCCCCAAGGGATCTCGCGTCAAGTACGAAGTTGACCACGAGACCGGCCGCGTCCGCCTGGACCGCGTCCTCTTCACCTCCATGCAGTACCCCACGCACTACGGTTTCTTCGAGAACACCCTGGGCGAAGACGGCGACCCGCTGGACGCACTGGTGCTCCTGCAGGACTTCGATCTGCACCCCGGTGTCATCGTTGAGTCCCGTCCCATCGGCGTTTTCAACATGACCGACGACGGCGGCGGCGACGCCAAGGTCCTGTGCGTCCCGGTTGACGCCCGCTTTGACCACATCCAGGAGATCAGCGATGTCAGCGAATTCCTGATCAAGGAAATCGAGCACTTCTTCACCCGTTACAAGGACCTGGAGCCGGGCAAGTGGGTCAAGGCTGAGGGCTGGGGCGACCGCGCCGCCGCCGAGGCCGAGCTGGAAGCCTCCATCAAGCGTTACGTGCCGGCAGCGCACTAGCGCCAGTCCGACGGCGGGTGCCGGGTTCGCGAGAGCCCGGCACCCGCCGTCGTTGTTTAATCAGCTCCCGGGCCCGAACGGACACTTGAGGCCCTTGGAATCTGGGGGCCTCAAGTGTCCGTTCGCGCGTGGGGGGTCGGCGAGAGCGAAGTCTCAGGAAACTGTGGAATCGTTGCCCTGTGAGTTCCGAGCCTTCGAATCCCCCGTATTTTGAGCCGCCGTATTTTGAACCGCTGTGCGGGCCCATCACAGGGTGGCGGGACGGTATGGTGGTTCGCGCCACCGGCATCCCCTACGCCACCGCGGGCCGCTTTCAGCCGCCGGTGGCAGCGGCCGACTGGACCGCCAGCTATGCCGCCACCACGCTCGCGCCGGCCTGCCCGCAGGGCCCCGTTCCGTTCCTGGACGACGTCCTGGGTACTCGGTACGGCGAACTCCCCGGAAGTGAGGACTGCCAGCGCCTGTCGATCACGGTTCCGTCCGGGCTTGCCGACGGCGAACAGGTCCCCGTTATGGTGTGGCTGCACGGCGGTTCCTACACGTCCGGTTCCGGCGACCTGGCGATCTTTGATGCCACGTCGCTGGTGTCCGAGAACCGGGTCATCGTCGTTTCGGTGACCTACCGCCTGGGCCTGTTCGGATATTTGGCCACCGGCACCGGCCGGCCCGCGAACCTCGGCCTGCTGGACCAGTTGGAAGCGTTCCGGTGGGTACAGCGCAACATTGCGGCCTTCGGTGGGGATCCGGGGCGCGTCACCGCATTCGGGCAGTCCGCAGGCGGCGACTCCGTAGCCCACCTCATGGCGACGCCCGAGGCGCCGTCCCTGTTCCAGCGGGCCATCATCCAAAGTGGACCGTTGGGCATCACCCGCGGCCGGCACAAGATGAGCCGTGCCATGGGCATCGCCGCCGAAGCCGTCACGGAGGACACCCCGATGCTGGACGTTGTGGCCATCGAAGACCACGTGTCTCAGGTGGCCCGGAAGTTTGGCCTGATGGCGGCCATGCCGTTCGGCACCCAGTACGGGCACGCGCCGCTGCCGCCGGAATCACGCGTCGCGGCCGCCTGGAACGCCACGGCCCCTGGCATCGAAGTGCTGATCGGGCACACGTCCGACGAGGCCCGACTGTTCCTGCCCCGCAGTCCCGTGGTCAGCCGGTTGGGCAAGATTCCTGGGCTGGGCGGCGTTGCCGTGCAGGCGATTAATTGGGCGGTGACGGAGGCGGTCTACGGCAGATCCGCCCGTAAGTTTGCCCGCCGTCACGCCCGTGCCGGGGGCAAGGCCTACAGCTACCTGCTGTCCTGGGGCGCGCCGGGAAACTCCTACCGCGCCGCACACACCGTTGATTTGCCGCTGCTCTTCGGAAACCAACAGACCTGGGCCGCTGCCGGGCTCCTCAAGGGCGCAACCTGGGATGAGATCGACGCCGTTGGCCGTGAGATGCGCCGGCTGTGGGCCGGATTTGCCCGCGGCGACGGATTGGGTGAGACGGGCGGGATTCCCGGAGCGCTCGAGTACCGCTCGATGTAGGAGCCCGGGTTGCGCGGATTGGCTACGTACTCAGTATAGGGTGTGGGCAGCACACTTTCCGCGGAAACTGGTCTGCGGGGAGTTACTGATGGGGGCAGTAATGAGGATTTTTAGGCGCATTGTGTTGCCGGTGGCGTGGCTGGCAGTTTTTGCCGTCATCGCCGTGGCACTGGTGAAGATCGCTTTCGTGGACGGGATGAAGCCGCAGCAAGGCCTCATGGGACCGTCAGCGGAGGTCTCAATCCCGGTGGTCCAGGCAACCCGGGCCACCGTGACGAACACGGTTGAAGTGCAAGCCACTGTGGACAGTGACGCCGCCGTTGCCGTGAAGAACACCACGGCGGGCACGGTCAGCTTCCTGTTCGTTTCGCCGGGCCAGGAGGTTCGTACACAGGCCCCGCTCTACCAGGTCCGCACCGAGGTTCAGCCGGATCCGGCCGCTACAGCCCGGGTTTCCGGAGAGTCCGAAGGCGGAGCACCGGCAGCACCTGTCCGAAGCGCACCGGTTTACACCTATACAGACGTTTACGCTCCGGTCTCAGGGACGGTGGAATCACTCACTATCCTGATCGATCAGCAGGTCAGCGTAGGGGAAACGACAGCAACGGTGAATCCCGGTACGTTCACGGTCAGCGGTTCAATCGACGCCGCCCAGCAGTACCGGCTCCTGGCCAAGCCGGGTTCAGCGGTGATCTCGGTGGTGGGCGGCCCGGCTCCCTTCACCTGTCCCGCCGTGACGTTGAAGAGCCTGGCAAGTACTTCGGGCGGCACTGCCGGCGGGGCCGGCGGCGCCAGCCGGGGAGTTCCGTTCGCTGCCGCCGGCCCTCTCGGCGGGACTCCGGCCGAGGGCGGCACCCCCACCGGCACCATCAGTTGCTCTGTCCCGAGCGGAGTCGAGGTCTTTGCCGGGCTCGGCGCCACCATGACCGTCACGGCTGGCCAGTCGGCGGATGTTGTTACCGTTCCGCTCACCGCGGTCCGGGGCACCGTTACGGACGGCACTGTATGGGTCTCCGCCGGAGGTCCGGCACCGGGAGGTCCCGCTCCCGATGGTTCACCGTCCGACGGCGGCGCAGCGGTAGGCGGACCAGGCCAGTCAGCGCCGGGCGAAGGTAGCGCCGCTTCAGGCCCTGCCGGCCCTGGCGTTCCAGGCGGAGCAGTGGCCTCGGGCCCTCCGGAAGAGCGGAAAGTCCAGCTGGGCCTCAATGACGGTTCCCGGGTTGAGGTAGTTTCCGGGCTGGCCGAGGGCGAATTTGTCCTCGAATTCATCCCGGGCGCGCCGGCGCAGGTACAGCCTGGGCTCCAGCCCGGCATGGCCTACCCTGCGGGAGGCTGACCGTGGAGGAACTGGTTTCGCTGACGGGCGTCACCCGGACCGTCAGGCTTCCTGACGACCAGGAACTGCACATTCTCAAGGGGGTGGACCTTGCCGTACATGCCGGCGACCACACCGCCATCATCGGGCGGTCCGGCGGCGGAAAATCAACCCTGCTGAACCTGATCGGCCTGCTGGACCTGCCCTCAAGCGGCGAGGTCCGCTTCCTGGGCGAACCTGTGGCCCACCTGAGCAGCAACGCCAGGGCCCGGCTTCGCGGCTCTTCCGTGGGATTTGTGTTCCAGCAGTTCAACCTGCTGCCCGGCCGCAGCGCCCTGGACAACGTGATCACCCCCCTGCTGTATGCCCGCGGTACTGCCTTCTGGCGCCGCCGCGAGCTCGCGATGGAAATGCTGGACCGGGTGGGCCTCAGTGCCCGGGCGGACGTTATGCCGAACATGCTCTCCGGCGGCGAACAGCAGCGCGTGGCGATCGCCCGGGCCCTGGTCCGGAAGCCCCGGCTTATCCTTGCGGACGAACCAACCGGAGCCCTCGACGTCGAAACCGGCCAGACGGTGATGGCGCTCCTGGATACCGTCGCGACCGAATCCGGCTCGGCCCTGATCACCATCACGCACGACGTCAACGTGGCCGCGCTTGCCAGCGCCTGCTACCGGCTGGAATCCGGCGTTCTGACCGGCGCCGAGATCCCGGCCCACCCGGATCCCGAGGGCATGGCCCCGACTGTTCCAGCGGGATTTTCCGCAGCAGCATCAGCCGGGGTGGCGTCATGAGCGGCCTCGTGTCGGCCATTGTTGAGGCCTGGCAGGAACTTCGCATCAACAAGACCCGGATCCTGCTGGCCCTGATAGGTGTGGCGCTCTCCGTCGCTGCGCTGACCTCGGTGGTGGGCATGGGCAACCTGGTCCGCGAAGGCTACAAGGCCACCTCGGAACGCAGCGGCGGCCGCACCGCGACCCTTGCCCTCGGGGTCTACGGCCAGACGCTGCCGGACCCGGAAAAGCTCAGCCAGGCGTACCGCGGCATTGGCGAGCGTTACGGCATCACCTACTCCACAAACGTGTCGCAGACCCAGCATGACTTCCAGTTTCCGCGAGGCGTCCAGTCGGCCCAGATCCAGGTGGTCGACCCCGACTACGGCGTGATCCATCGTGTGGACCTGTCCCAGGGATCATGGTTTGCGGACACGGACGAGCAACGGTTTGCCCCTGCACTTGTGGTCTCCGAGGCTTTCTACACCGCCGCCGGACGGCCCAACCTCACCACCCAGCCGGCGGCTACGCTGGCCGGTCCGCAGAAAACCACTGCGGTGATCATCGGGGTGGTTCCCGATCTCTATCCGCAGATGCCGCCGTCGGCCTATATGTTGACCGACGCCGCCGCCCGTGCCGGGGTGGTGTCCATGGGCGGCCCCAGCCAGTTTGAGATCTGGGTGCAGGACACTCAGGCCGATTCACTCAAGGCAGCCATCTCCGCGGACCTCCGGGAGCAATTCCCGGGCATGGAGGCCCACGTGGAGCGGAGGGACTATGCCAGCCATGGCGATCCCTTCGCGATGGTCCAGCTGGGGGTGGCGGGCGTTGCCGGGTTGGTGATGCTCCTTGGCGCCGTGGGGATGCTGAACATCTCCATGGTCACCGTGAGGTACCGGGTGCGGGAGATTGGCATCCGGCGCAGCTTCGGGGCAACATCGCAACGCATCTTTGTGGGCGTGATGATGGAGTCTGTTGTGGCGACGGCGGTGGCGGGCATTGTGGGTGTGATGATTGCCGTTGCCGTGGTCAAGAATCCGTGGATCGAGGCCAGGGTTGGGTCGGGGCTTACCGAGTTCCCGCCCTTCCCGGTGGAGGCCGCGCTCCTTGGCCTGGGTGCCGCAGTGCTGGTGGGAGCGCTGGCCGGAGCGATTCCGGCCCTGGTGGCTGTGCGCGTCAAGGTCATAGACGCCATCCGTTTCTAGGGCCCGCTCTCCGGCCCGGGGGTGGCGGTGCTGGAGACCCGTCGCCCACTTGCCTTGAGCCAGCTGCCAGCGGGTAGTCTGTGTTTCACATGTTCACGTTGACCATCAACCAGACCGACAGCCGGCGCGACGGCGACCGCGTCCCTCAGCTGCTGAAGGACCTGCGGCACATACCCGCGCGCCTGGATTTCGACCGGTCTGTGGAGGATGAAGTCCAGGGCATTGTGGACTGCCCGCATCAGGCCGTGGAGGCTGCCCTGATCGCCCTGCGCTGCGGCTCCTGGTACGTGGGGCTGGGCGTCGGGCCGGTCAACGAGCCGCTTCCCAACCAGATCAAGGATGCCTCCGGCCACGGCCTGATCTATGCCCGGCGCGCTGTCGACCGGCTCCGGAACAGCAAAGAACGCATCCCGGTCGCCGTGGAAGGACCGCTGGCGGACATCGCCCACGAAGCCGAGGCCGTGCTGCGGCTTTTGGGCCATATAGTGCGGGACAGATCCGGGGCTGAATGGCGCGTGCTGGACCTCATGACCCCCGGCGTCCGCGGACAGCAGAAAGCGGTGGCCCAGGAACTCAACATCACCACCCAGGCCGTCAGCAAGGCAGTGGCCCGGTCCCAATGGAACGAGGAACACGCTGCCCGCCCCGCTGCTGCACGGTTGCTTGCTCTCATCCTTGAGGTGCGCTGAACGATCCCTTCATCTCGCCGTTACTGCATGGCGCCGATGATCGCCCCCATCGCCGTGAACGTCACGATGTTGTAGCTGGCGTTGATGGCGAACAGCATGAGGCTGCGGCGTTCAAAGAGGTAGTTGACGCCCAGGGCAGCCGCAACCCAGGCCGCGCCCGTAGCCAACCCGGCTAGGGCACCGAATCCGGCACCGCCGTCGCCGATAAACGCCGCGAGCACCACGGCCATCACCGCTGCGAGCAGGAACGATCCCACAAATACCCGCACGGTTCGGTGCTTCAGCTGCTCATCCGTCACGCCGGCCTCGCGCTGCCATACCTTAGCGAAGAGCACCGAGTACCAGAGCCCTCCCACGATGAAGCTCGCCAGGGCGGCCAGCAGCACGGCCAGCCAGTTGATGTTGATGGCCATGGGGGGCATCCGCCTTTCAAGGGGTGATAGCCCGATGCTAGCGGCGGAAATCCGTATGGTCTTGTAAAAATGCCGCAGTGTCAGGTCCTCAGGCCGGGCAGTGCCTCCACCGGCACGAACGTGGCGTAGTCGGCGCCGTGTTCGCGGACAATCCTCAGATATTCCGACGGCGTGAAGCCGCTGAAGCGCCGGAAAGTGCGGATCAGGTGGGGCTGGTCGTAGTAATCGGCCAGGGCCAGGAGCTGCCGCCCCGCTGCCGCTCCGGGCGGCAAAGCTGCCGCCGCAGTGACGAAACGGTGGAAGCGGCACACGTCGGAGAACCCCTTCGGCGTCGTTCCGCAGTCCCGCATTATGATCCGATCCAACGTGGACGCACTGAGTCCCAGTCGCCTCGAAAGGTCCGCCACCGGAATATCGTCCCGGGCAAGGAGGCCGACGGCGGCTGCCGCCCTTCCGTCGCACCGGTAACCGGGACGGAGCCTCGCCGTGAGGAACGATTCCAGCGCCGCGAAGGCGCGCTCCGGCGTCGGGCTTTCCGTTCCTCGGCTCAGCGAGTCACGAAGATGGCCGAATCCAGGGAAGATCCGGTCCGCATCCAGTACCCGTCCGGTCAGGGCCGACGGCGGCTGCTCCGTGAATGCGGCCACGCCGAAGGGCGCGAGAACGGCTCCCACGTTGAAAATTTGCGCGGGGTTTTCACTGATGAGGTACGTGCGCTGGAGTCCCGAGTAAAACCCGGCGGCGACTTCTTGCGCCGGCCCCTCGGAACCGGCGGGGTCGATCAGCCGGTACGGATCCGAGAGGTTCAGGACCAGGTGGGCCGAGGGTCCGGGCAGGATCTTTTCATAGCGTGCCGCGGGGCTGGCCCGGATGAACCAGAAGCCCGTGACGAACGGCTGCAGCCCGGGCGGCGCCGGGCACTCCTCGAAGTGCACAGTCCCAGTCTAGGATTGCCGCTCCAGAGCAGCTGGCCACGCTCTAAATGAGGCTGCGCAGCACGTGCGCGGCGCCGTCGTCGAGCACCGAAAGCGTGACCTCATCCGCGGCGGCGATAACTTCCTCCGGGGCCTGGCCCATAGCGACTCCGCGCCCGGCCCAGCCCAGCATTTCGATGTCGTTCCGGCCGTCGCCAATGGCCACGGTCCGGTGGGGTTCAGCCCCCAACTGGCCGCGGAGCCGTTCCAGCGCGCTGGCCTTTGTGACACCGGCGGCGGCGATGTCCAGCCACGCGGTCCAGCCGACGGAATAGGTGACGCCGGCCAGTCCGATCTCCTGGATGGTTGCGGTGAATTCTTCCGGGGTGTTTTCGGTGCTGAACACCACAAGGCGGACGGCGGTGGCTTCGAGCAGAGTCTGGAAGTCGACGCCGATGGCCTCGACGCCGAAGCTGGCGTCCTGGAATCGTTCCGTGGACAGGAAATTGCCATCCTCGTCCTCCAGCGCATACTTCGCAGTGGGCAGCTTCTGCTGCAATGCCCGGAGCGCCGGGGCCGGATCGAAGGTGGCCTTGTGGATGATTTCATATCCGTCGGTCAGGTCCGGATCCAGCCGGAGGGTCACGCCGCCGTTGCAGCAGACGGCGTAGCCGCGGTCGATGCCGATCTGCTCGATGATGGGCAGCGTGGCGTTCAGGGAGCGGCCGGTGGCGATGAGGACATCGTGCCCTGCGGCGACAACGGCCTGGGCGGCCTCACGGACAGGCACGGACATGTGGCCGTCGTGGTCCACCAGGGTTCCGTCCACGTCCAGGGCAACCATGAACTTGGTGGTGCTGTTTTCGCTTGCGATCCGCTGGTCATCGATGCCAGCGACTGTGGTTTCAGTCAATGTAGTCATACATCCAGTAGACCAGAGACCCCCTGAAACCGGCTAGGACGCAGGCCACAGCGCGCATGAACAACCGGTTAATACTCACAGGGTTATCCCCGGTGTGAGTGTTAACCTTCGGGACGCCGTTCCCGCTGGCTGGCCCTAGATTCCCCGCCGCGCGGTCAATACCCCGGCAGCATGTCACGGGGAAAAGCCCACCCGGAGGGGAACTGCTGCGACTTATCCACATGCGAGCAGGCGGGGCTGGCCGAGCTCTCGCTGCCAGTTGAGCATCGGACCATGGAATCCGTCCCTCCAGCCCTGATCCTCGCCAGCCGCAGACGCGCCCTCACGGGCAGCAGCCGTGGCTTGAGTCGCGCCTACCGCCGGAGCGCGCGGGAGACGCTTCTGGCGGAGAAAAAGCGCGAGGATCGGCTGCGGGCGTTCGGCTACACCGTTGCCCGTTGGGACTGGAAAGCCGTTACCGACCCGGAGGTGTTGCGGCGGAAACTCGAAGGTGCCGGAGTCAGTACGCAAAAATCCCCGCCGCGTGGTCCATGCCCCCGCGCGTTACCGGGGGAATGGACCACGTGACGGGGATTTGTCCGCGAATCAGCCAAATCTAGAGGACGGGGAAAACTTCCATGCCGCCGAGGTACTTCTGCAGTGCGGCCGGGACGTTGACCGAGCCGTCGGCGTTCTGATGGTGCTCCAGGATGGCCACGATCCAGCGGGTGGTGGCCAGCGTGCCGTTGAGGGTGGCTACGGCACGGGTGCCCTTGGCAACGCCTTCGTCGTTGACCACACGCTCGCGGATGTTCAGGCGGCGGGCCTGGAAAGTCGTGCAGTTCGAGGTGGAGGTCAGCTCACGGTAGGCGCCCTGCGTCGGAACCCACGCTTCGCAGTCGAACTTGCGGGCCGCGGACATGCCGAGGTCGCCGGCGGCGGTGTCAATGACGCGGTACGGGAGCTCGCACTTGGCCAGCATCTCCTCTTCCCACGCCAGGAGCCGTTCGTGTTCGGCTGCGGCCTTCTCCACCGTGGTGTAAACGAACATCTCCACCTTGTTGAACTGGTGGACACGGATGATGCCGCGGGTGTCCTTGCCGTGCGAGCCGGCCTCACGGCGGTAGCAGGAGCTCTGCCCGGCGAACCGGATCGGGCCGGCCGTCAGGTCCAGGATCTCGTCCGCGTGGTAGCCGGCCAAGGCAACCTCGGAGGTGCCCACGAGGTAAAGGTCGTCCTCGGCGAGACGGTAGATCTCGGCGTCGTGCTTTACATCAAAGCCTGTTCCCTGCATGGTTTCGGGGCGGACCAAGGTAGGCGTGATCATGGGAACGAAGCCGGCCTCGATGGCCTGGTCCATGGCCATCTGCAGCAACGCCATCTCCAGGCGTGCACCCACGCCGCGCAGGAAGTAGAAGCGTGAGCCCGAAACTTTCGCGCCGCGCTCCATGTCGATGGCGCCGATCAGCTCACCGATTTCCAGGTGGTCCTTCGGCTCGAAATCGGGGAACTCGCGAGGCGTTCCAACGGTTTTGACCACCACATAGTCGTCCTCGCCGCCCTCGGGGACGCCGCCCTCAATAAGGTTCGGGATACTGCGCAGCAGTTCGTCCTGCTTGGCCTGGGCAGCGTCTGCTTCGGCCGATGCGGCCTTCACAGTGTTGGCCAGTTCCTTGACTTCGGCGAGCAGGGCTTTCTTCTCATCGCCCTTGGCCTGCGCCACCTTCTTGCCGAAGACGTTCTGCTCGGCCCGGAGGTTTTCAAACCGGATCAGGGCGGCACGCCTGGCGGAGTCTGCGGCCATGATCGCGTCCACCACTGATTCGTCTGCGCCGCGGGCGCGCTGGCTGGCTCGGAACTTGTCCGGGTTTTCGCTGAGGTCTTTTACGTCGATCACCAGACAAGAGTATCGAATCCGGCGGGACCAACACTGCCCGGCCGGACGGGGGGAATCGCGGCGCCGCGGCCGGGATACTGTTGAAGCACCATGAACGACTGGCTTCTCTACGTCCTGAGCGCGGCGGCGCTGGCTTTCGCCGTCTCCAGCTGGTGGGGCGTCCGGAAGCTCAAGGCCCTGCACATCCGCAGCGCGGTCCATGAAGACGCGCACGAAACGGGACTCACCCAGCAACGCGTGGTCGTCATCCTCAACCCCGTCAAGGCACGTGCCCCCGAAGCGAAGGAAGCCATCCAGCGCGCCTGCTTGACAGCTGGGTGGGACGAACCCCTCTTCCTGGAGACCACCGCCGAGGACCCGGGATACTCCCAGGCCCGGTCGGCGCTGGACTACAAGGCCGACGTCGTTCTGGTGGGCGGTGGCGACGGCACCGTGCGGGTGGTGGCAGAGTCCCTCGCACACACGGATGTGGCCATGGGCCTGATTCCGCTGGGGACGGGAAACCTCCTGGCGCGAAACGTGGATCTGGATGTCAACGACCTTCACGCAAACGTGCATACAGCGCTTTTCGGCCACCAGCGCTACATCGATACCGCGCGGATGGGCATCGAGAATTCCCGCACGGGACACTCTTCCGAGCACGCTTTCCTGGTGATCGCCGGGATCGGCATGGACGCCGAAATACTCGCTGATACCAATGCCGGCCTAAAGAAAGCCGTAGGTTGGCTCGCTTATACCGAAGCCGGAATGCGTCACCTGCCGGGCCGGCGAAGGAAGGTCTCAGTCGCGCTGGATGACAAGCCTGAGCAGGTCCGGAACATCCGCAGCGTCCTCTTTGCCAACTGTGGGCTGGTCCCGGGCGGGATCGATTTCATCCCGGAAGCCATGATCGATGACGGCATGCTGGATGTGGTTGTCATGAGCCCCCGCAGCGCCATCGGCTGGCTGGCCATGTACGCGAAAATCCTCTTCAAACACAAGGGCAACCTGCCCATCATGACGATGTACCGGGCCGGCCGAATCGTCATTAAGTGCCCGGAGCCCATGCCCACACAAATCGACGGCGACACGTCCGGGCTGGCCACCAAGCTCACGGTCCGCGTGGAACCGCGCTCGCTCCTGATAAGGGTCAAGGGCCAACCGGCCTGAGCCGGTCCCGCCTCAGGCAGTTGCCTTCTTGGCAGCTCCAGCCTCTGCAGCAGCTTTCGCGGCACGTGCCTCGGACTGCTCACGGATCATGGCCTGCTCCTCTTCGAAGCGCAGGCGGTCGGCGCGGTCAGCGTCATCCCCGTCCCAGTCCTGGTTGTCGGCTGTGGGCTTCGGATTGACGATCATGCCCTGGCCGTCGTTGTCTGTGCTGCTGGTACTCATGACCTGTTCCCTTCATTAGGGGCCATCCCCCAAGTGGATCAAGCAAGCATACGCACAGTAACTATCCCGCGGAAGTACCTTGGCCTACGCTGTGGGCGAAGCCTCGGGCGGCGTCAAGCTGCGTTCATTCCCCCTGCAGAATCTGCTCAACCCATTCATGCGCCGCCCGGAATGCCTCGTCAGATGTGTGTTGCGCGACGCTGGAGCTTTGGGCGTCAGCCCGTCCATAGGAGCCAAGGAAGCGGGTGGCCGGGCTGATGCGGTGAAGCCCAGCCAGTGCATCAGCCACACGGGCGTCCGCGATGTGCCCGTCCGCGTCGATGCTGAAGAAATAGTGTCCCAGGTACTGACCCGTAGGCCGGGATTCGATCCGGCTGAGGTTTACGCCCCTCGTGGCGAACTGGTCCAGAATTTCCATCAGCGCACCCGGGCGGTCTTCCGGAAGCGGGACTACCACCGTGGTCTTGTCCGCACCGGTCCGTTCGGGCAGTGCGCCCGGCCTGCTCACCAGGATGAACCGCGTCACTGCACCCGGGTTGTCGCCGATGTTCTCCGCCAGGACTGTCAGCCCTGGCTGCTCCTGGGCCACAATGGGCGCACAGATCGCGGCGTCGTCGTAGTGGGCGTCGCCGTCCAGGAGGCCCATCGCTGCCGCCGCCGTGGAGGAGCCGGCAACATATTCTGTACCTGGAATATTCGCATCCACCCAGAGACGGCACTGTGCCCAGGCATGGCCGTGAGTGGAAATGCGGCGGATGTCATCAATTCGCACACCGGGTCGGGCCACCAGGACAAAGCTGATGGGGACCAGGACTTCGCGGATAATTCGGAGTTCCTGCCCGCCGGCAATGGCGTCCAGCGTGGCCGTGACCCCACCTTCCACCGAGTTCTCAATGGGGACCATCGCTGCGTCCGCAGAGCCATCGCGGACCATGTCCAGCGCAGCGTTGACGTTGGAGGCCGGGATGCGGGTGGCCCCTCCGGCATCCGGAACCTGCATAAGTGCCGCCTCGGTGAACGTGCCCTCAGGCCCGAGAAAGGTGTACGTAACAGGTGTCGCGGGCATGGATTCCTCTGTGGTGACGGGACGCAGATTCGGGCTGAACTACAGAATGAGCGGCTTGAGGCCGTTGTCGGACACGAGTGGCTTGCCGGACTCGAGCCACTGGTCCATTCCGCCGGCCACGTTGATGGCTGTATAGCCGTGTCCGGTGAGCCAT
This sequence comes from Pseudarthrobacter arbutini, assembly GCF_054510915.1. NCBI lineage: Bacteria > Bacillati > Actinomycetota > Actinomycetes > Micrococcales > Micrococcaceae > Pseudarthrobacter > Pseudarthrobacter arbutini. The sequence continues at coordinate 96,698 of NZ_JBTNDQ010000011.1, forward strand.
TGCGCGGCGCGGAAGGACCGTCCGCCAGTGCGGCAGATGACATAGACGTCCTGGTCCGGGTCCAGTTCGTCAAGCCGCGCCGGAAGCTGGTCCAGGGGAATGTGCACAGCGTCCTCAGCGTGTCCGGCAACCCATTCGTAGTCTTCGCGGACATCCAGAATCACGGCGTCGGCTGGGACGTCGTTGACGGGCACGGTATCAAAATCGCTCATAGGAGTCCTCTTTCGGAGAATCACGGGTCTCCTTCCAGCCTAGCGTCAGCCGATCGCGCCGCTCCCGAAACCAGGGACAAGTTACGCTGTTGAAGACCCGTAGGAGGATCCTTGCCCGCTGAGCAGCCCACCATTTTGGCCACGTCTGGAGGCTACAGGCAAGGTGTTCGAACACGCTTGGAGTTTGACCGCCTGCTGCACTACGCCGTCGAGCTTTCCGGAGCCAGCGGACGGCCGCCGCGGGTCACCCACGTGGGTACGGCCGCCGGGGATCAGCGCGGGTTCAATGCGGAAATGGATGAGGCCGCGCGGCTGGCGGGCTTCGACTTCAGCCACCTCAACCTCTTCACCATGCCAAACCACGCAGACCCGGAGGCGCATTTGCTGGAACAGGACGTGGTGTGGGTGAACGGCGGCTCCGTGGTGAACCTGCTTGCCGTCTGGCGTGCACACGGGCTGGACGGCATTCTCCACCGCGTGTGGCAGCATGGAGTTGTGCTGGCGGGGGTTTCGGCCGGATCAATCTGCTGGTACCAGGGCGGCACCACTGATTCGTTTGGGCCGGAGCTGCGTGCAGTGACCAATGGCTTGGCTTTCCTCCCGTACGCCAATGGCGTCCATTACGACTCAGAGGAAAGGCGGCGCCCGCTGGTGCACCGGCTCGTGGCTGACGGAATACTGGGGGAAACGCACTGCACGGACGACGGCGTGGGGCTGGTCTACCACGGCACGGAACTTGTGGAAGCGGTTGCCGAGGTACGGGGCAAGGGCTCTTACATCGTCACCGCGGAAGCCGGTGGAGCGAATGGAACCACCGCTTCCGAGAGACGCCTGGAGCCTCGCTTCCTTGGCTGACATCCACGACCTGCCGGCTGTTCGGCTCCGGGATGCGCTCCGTGCGGGAGAGCTTTCAGCGCGGGAAGCCACAGCCCATTTCCTGGCCCGGATCGCGGAGCAGAACCCGTTGCTGGGCGCCTTTGTCACGGTCACGGCAGATCAGGCGATGGCCGACGCAGCCGCCGCCGATGCCCGGTTCGTCCAGCTCCGAAAAGACTCCGGGAACGACTCCGCGCGGGACTCCGGAGGCAGCGCGGACGGCCTGCCGCTCCTGCACGGCATGCCGGTGGCATTCAAGGACCTGACCGACGTCGCCGGCGTGGTGACCACCCACGGAAGCGCTGCACTTGACCACAAACCGGCACCCACCGATGGCGCGTTAGCCGCAGTCCTCAAGGCCGCAGGCGTTGTCTCACTGGGCAAGACGCAGGTTCCGGAGTTTGGACTGACGGCGTACAGCGAAAACCGCATCGCACCGCCGTCGCGCAATCCGCATGCCCCGAGCCGGAGTTCCGGCGGATCCTCGGGGGGCAGCGCTGCCGCGGTGTCCGCTGGCCTGCTTCCGTTCGCGCCAGGGACCGACGGCGGCGGTTCCGTCCGCATCCCGGCCGCCGCTTGCGGCCTCGTGGGACTCAAACCCGGCCGCGGAGTGGTGCCGTCGGGCGAGAGTTCAGGCGACCCCGCCCGCCTGGTGGTTGCGGGGCCCCTGGCCCGCAGCGCAGCCGACGCGGCCCTGCTGATGGATGCTCTGGCACCGTCCCGTGACAGCAGTTATCTCGACGCTGTGGCACACGAACCGCGCCCGCTGCGCATAGGCCTGACCCTGGACAGCCCCTGGTTCGCCACGTTTCCGTTCACGCCCGAACCCGAAGCCTTGGCCGCGCTGCAGGCGGGCACCGAAATGCTGGAGCATGCCGGGCACGCCGTCAGCGAAGCCGCCATCCGCTACGACAACCGCTACCCGGACGCCTTCACCACCGCGTGGACCGCCGCCGTCGGAACCGCCCGGATCAGTCCGCACCGCGAAGCGCTTCTGGCCCCGCTGACCCGTACGTTCAGGCGCCGGGCCCAGCAGCGCAGCGCCGCAAAACTCAATGAATCGCTGGCGTTCCTGCGGCAATTCGAACGCGACACGATCACGCAGTACGGCGGCTGGGACCTGATGCTGATGCCGGCCCTGGCGCAGACGCCGCGCCCCGTGGGCTGGTTTACCGGCGCCACGCACGGCGACGAACCGTGGCCGGCAGCAGAATGGCCCGGGGACGCCGACGGCGACTACCGCCGGCAGTGCGAATTCGCCCCGTGGTCCTCCATGGTGAATGTCTGCGGCCTGCCTGCCATCACCATTCCCGTGCACTGGACCGGCGGGCACCCGGCGCATGGCCTGCCGATGGGGATCCAGCTCGTGGGGCCGGCGGGATCGGAACTGCTCCTGCTCCAGGTGGCGGCCCAGCTCGGCTTCTGATGGCCGTTTGAACTGCTCCAGGGTGTCGACTCGGGGGCCGATCCGGAGGACGATTAAGGGGCAGTCATTATGAGGAGGTCTGTGATGTGCTATTCATCGATGGAGGATTTCGGGTGGCGTGCCAAGAAGGAAGCCGACCGGAAACCCGAAGCGCGCCAGGAAACACCGCCGGACCGTCCGGAGCCGCATTACACGGCCCAGGACTTCACCTTCTGGGCCTTCCCGCGTCGCCGGAGGACCCACGAAGCCCAGGAACCGGCCGCTGAGCGCAGGCGCGAGAGAGTCTGATTTTGCGAGTCAGTCTCACCTGAAGAAAGGCCCCCTGACGGGGGCCTTTCCGCTGCCCGGCGTCTCTTAGCCGGGGTCAGCTGCGACCGGGGGCTCAGTAGCCGTAGGTGGAGCTGTACGTCAGCCCGATGATGAGGAGCAGCCAGAACGCCCCGTAACCCAGCAGGCAAAGGTAGCCCAGGACCAGCCCGGTGATGGACATGCCTTTGCCGGAGGGTTCACGGCGGAGGGCCAGATGGCCGGTGATGATTGCGGCGATCTGCGGAATCATGAGCCAGCCAAGGATGACCGAGGAAATCCCGAGGACCATGCTGGCGATGCTCAGGCCCTGTGGCTGCTGGGCGGGCATGCCGTAGTAGGCGGGCTGCCCGTGCGCCGGCTGGCCATAAGGGCTGGCACCCTGGCCGTAAGGGCTTGCAGGCTGGCCATACGTCGCGCCGTACGGATTGCCAGGCTGGCTGTAGGCGCCCGGTTGGTTGTACTGGCCTGGCTGGCCGTACTGGTTCTGGCTGTACTGGTCCTGGCCAAACTGATTCTGGCCGTACGGGTTCTGGGCATACGGCGGCGGCGCCGGAATGCTTGGGCCCTGGGGCGGCACAAACTGCGGCGGCTCGTAGCCTGCCGGCGAATCGCCGGGTCCCGCACCGGACCCTTGAGAATCAGGGCGCGGAGTTGGCTGGTCAGTCATGATTTTCCCCATTCGAAGTCTTCGCTTCCCAGCCTACCGCCGCCTGCATTACAGGCCTACAGCCGCCCTCATCCAGTCCTACCGCCCCCAATACGGCAGCACGTAGACAGCAAAAACCACAAAGGCAGCCAGGAACATCAACCGGGTCATTCCACTGGCCGCGTCGTGCTGCGCCTTCGACTTCCTGGCGCGTCCCGAGCCGCCGCTGCCCGCCCCACGGCGGGTGCCATAGGCGGGCTGCCGGGGCCCGCTCCGGCCCCCGGTCTGCCCGGACCGCGGCGGCCCAGCCACCGGCGGCCCTCCGCCCGCCGGCTCTACGGTCGGTGACTTCACGGTCAGCGGCTTCACGGACAGCGGCTTCACGGACAGCGAGTTCACCGCAGGACTTTCCGCCGCAGATTCCTGCGTGAGCTGCTCGCCGAGGTGCGCATACAGGCCCACCACCGTCTGCTGGTCCAGCACCGGGGGCAGCGCCAGGACGGCAGCAACCACGCGGTCTGCCCCTGCCACGGCGACGTCTGAATTGGTGATGCCGAAGAGGTCCGGCTGCCCGGTGAGGCAGATCAACGGGCGGACGAACCGCCGGTGGGGCGGCGCCAGCACGGACGCAACGGCGGCGCACTGCGCCAGTGCCCCGTCCACGGACTGCGTCCTGGCAAAACGGCCCTGCCACAGGACACCGGCGGAGACCCGGACCTCCCCGGTCCAGTTCTTGGCATCGACCACCACCACTCCGCCGGGACCCACCAGCACATGGTCAAGGATGGCTTTGGGCCGCCCGGGCCAGCGGACATCGTTCAGCAGGTACCAGCCGTGCGGAATGAGTCGGCTCAGCCTGTCCGCTATGAGCTGTTCGCCCACAGCACCGGCATCCCACGACTTCGTGGCCCGTTCGGCCTGATCGAGTTGGCGTTTCAGCCGCTGCACCCGTTCTGCAGCAAGCCTCGACTGCTCGGCCGCGCCGTCTCCTGCCCCCATGACCTACCCCTGGCTCCCGCATGCCAACTCACTGCAGTGTGCGACTTACTGCAGTGCCAGACACTTACTGCAGAGCCCGACGGCGGCGCTCCCCGCCGTCGGGCATTCTTTCCTGAGTTTTTCTGAACGTAGCAGCGCCGCGGGGAGCCGGTATATAGGTACTTTTGGGGCCAGTACTTGCTTTAACTACTTGCTGCCAAGCGTCCGGCGGGAAGTTTTTCCGCGTCATAGGGACCGGATTATGGACCGCGCGTTTTGACCCCCGCCCACGTCTGGCATGCTGGTGCCATGGCTAGCCGCGCGGGCACAGTTGCCCAACCCCAGGACCTTGTTGACATCACTGCGCTCCTCGACGCGTATTACGACATCACGCCGGATCTGGGTGATCCCGGCCAGCGCGTGGCGTTCGGCACTTCCGGGCACCGCGGCTCGAGCCTCAAGGCGTCGTTCAACGAAAAACATATCGTCGCGATCACGCAGGCAATCGTGGAATACCGCGCCGGGCAGGGCATCACCGGCCCGCTTTTCCTGGCGAAGGACACCCACGCCCTCAGCGAGCCGGCGCAGAACTCCGCCCTGGAGGTTCTCGCAGCCAACGGCGTACACGTGCTGATCGACGCGCGGCACGGCTACACCCCCACACCGGCACTGAGCCACGCCATCCTCACCTACAACAACAACCGCCAGCCCGGCACTCCGGAAGCGGACGGCATTGTGGTCACGCCCAGCCACAACCCGCCCGGAGACGGCGGCTTCAAGTACAACCCTCCGCACGGCGGCCCGGCCGATTCCGACGCCACGGGCTGGATCGCCAACCGCGCCAACGAACTCCTCGAAAACGACCTGCGGGGCGTGAAGCGCATTCCCGTCTCCGACGCCCTCGCCGCGGACAGCACCGGCAAGTTCGACTTCCTCAGCAGCTACGTTGACGACCTCCCGTCCGTGTTGAACCTGAACGCCATCCGCGAGGCCGGTGTCCGCATCGGCGCCGACCCCATGGGCGGGGCTGCAGTGGATTACTGGGGCGAGATCGGCGAGCGCCACCACCTGGACCTGACCGTGGTGAACCCAACCGTGGATCCCCAGTGGGCGTTCATGACCCTGGACTGGGACGAGAAGATCCGGATGGACTGCTCCTCACCGTTCGCTATGGCTTCCCTGATCAACAGGATGTCCGACGGCGGCAGTTCAGCCGCGTTCGACGTCGCCACCGGAAACGACGCCGACGCCGACCGGCACGGCATAGTGACCCCCGACGGTGGCCTGATGAACCCGAACCATTACCTCGCCGTCGCCATCGATTACCTCTACCGCAACCGCAGCGGCTGGAACCCCGACTCGGTGGTGGGCAAGACCCTGGTTTCGTCCTCCATCATCGACCGTGTGGCGGAAAGCCTGGGCCGCAAACTGGTTGAGGTCCCTGTGGGCTTCAAGTGGTTTGTGCCGGGACTGCTGTCCGGCGAAGGCGCGTTCGGCGGCGAGGAATCTGCCGGCGCCTCCTTCAACAAGCTGGACGGCAGCGTCTGGACCACGGACAAGGACGGCATCCTGCTTGCGCTGCTGGCCTCGGAAATCACCGCCGTCACGGGCAAGTCCCCGTCACAGCTGTACAAGGGCCTGACCGACCAGTTCGGCGCCCCCGTCTACGCGCGCATTGATGCAGCAGCCACGCGGGAGCAGAAGGCGGCACTCGGCAAGCTCTCGCCGTCGGACGTCACCGCAACTGAACTGGCCGGCGAAACCATCACCGCCAAGCTGACCGAGGCGCCCGGCAACGGCGCGTCGATCGGCGGGCTCAAGGTGGTCACGGAGAACGCCTGGTTCGCCGCGCGCCCGTCCGGGACTGAGGACGTCTACAAGATCTACGCCGAGTCCTTCAAGGGCGAGGAGCACCTCAAGCAGGTCCAGGCGGAAGCCAAGGCGCTGGTGGACGGCGTCATCGCCTAGCCTGCCAGGAAACACGAACGCTCTCTCACTAGATGCGCTTAAATGACCGACGCTCTCTCACTTTCCTCAAGAAAGTGAGAGAGCGTCGGTGTTAAAAGCCGCATTAAGTGCGGGAGAGCGTTAGACGGTGCGGACAACGTCCTCGTAGCTGAACTTGGGCTTCGCTGCGCCCCAGGCGTCTGCGGCGGCCTGGCCGATGTTGACCACCAGGAAGCTCTTCTGGTCGCCGGCCGGGAAGAACGCGGCGTCAATGGCGCCGAAGTCGGCTCCGGTCATCGGGCCCGCGGCGAGGCCGAGGGACCGGACGGCCAGGATGAAGTAGCCGGCCTGCAGGTGGGCGTTGTTGTTGCCGGTGGACGCTGCCAGGTCCGGTGCGGCGTCGTACATGGCCTTCGGAGCGTTGTATTCGGGGAGGAAGTTGTCCCACTGCTCGGCCCAGGCGGTGTCGTAGCTGAGGACTGCAACCAGCGGCGCGGAGGCGGTCTTGGCCTTGTTGCCGGGCATCAGGGCGTCGACCAGCGTGGCGCGGGCCTCGTCCGATCGGACGTAGGTCACGCGGAGGGGCTGGGAGTTGAAAGCCGTGGGGCCGAACTTGGTGAGCTCATAGATGGCGCGGGCCTGGTCCTCGGTCACCTCGCCGGTGAAGGAGTTGGCCGTGCGGGCCTCGGCAAAAATGGCGTCGACGGCGGCCGAATCGATAACCGCTTCTTCGTGGGCAATAGTCATGGCGTACCTTTCGCTGGGCCAGCCCATCGCAGACGATGGGCCGGCGGTCTGCTTTCCATAGTTGTAACTTCAAGCAGGCCGGACCTCTTCCCAATACGGCAGGTGACGTTCAGCACAGCGGAGCCGGGATTGCGGCTTGACCCCTCCAGAAAGCCTGAGGAACATGGGCGGTAAAGGCGCAGCCTGCCTGATCGTGCTCCCTGCGCCGCCCGACCCCAGCAGGGACGTGAAGACATGTCGGAGCCTCGGACGCGCCCATCACCGGTCCGGTTCTCCGCCGTTCTGGCCGCCATCGTGGCGGTAGTGCTGACGGGCTGCACAGCGGCGCCGCCGGCGCCTGTGCAGGTCACCCGAGCGACCGTGACATACCGGACCATCCTGGCGGAATTCAGCAAAAGGATGCTGGACCTCGGAGCCACGGCAGTCCTGATCGAGGCGCGGATCGACGGCGAGACATTTTCGTCGGCAGGCGGCGTCCGCAGCCTTGAAACGTCGGCGCCGGCCGAGGTCACCGACCCGGTCCACGTCGCCAGCGTCACCAAATCCATGGTGGCCGTTTCGGTCCTGAAACTGGTGGAGGAAGGCATCATCCAGCTCCAGGATCCGGTGGGGAGGCACCTCCCCGAATTCGACAGCCTGATGAAGCCGCCAGGCCCTGTCACGGTGGAGCATCTCCTGCGGCACACGAGCGGCATGCCCAACTATCACGACCCGCAGTTGACGTCGAGCACGCTGCAGCAGGCGCTGACGCAGCCCATCACGGCTGAAGAAATTCTTGCCCTGACAGCCAGCGTGCCCTGGGTGCTGACGCCCGGCGACCGCATGCTGTACGCCAACGCGAACTACATTGCCCTTGGCCTCATGTTGCAGCGCCTGCGCGGCCAGCCCATCGCCCAGATCTTCCGGTCAGACATTATCGATCCCCTCAAGCTGACCGGCACGCACCTGACGGGACCCGGCCCGGCACCCGCAACCATGGTCCACGGCTACATCACCATCGACGGCGTTCGCGTCGACACGACGTACCTGGCCGGGCTCATCGGCGACACCGCGGCCGGCCTGGTCTCGACCGTTGGCGACCTGAACACGTTCTACGCGGCGCTCATGGACGGGCGGCTCCTGAAGCCGGCCACCGTCAAAGAGATGCTGCTGGCGCCCGGGGGCTACGGGCTGAGCCTCGAGCGGTGGGGCGACGCCTGCGAAGGCGGCTTCTACTACGGCCACCCGGGCGACACGGCAGGATACGGAACGATGGCCCTGACAACCCCGGACGCCAGGCGCCAGTTGACCATTAATCTGGCGTATCCACCTGGACCGCTAAACCTCACCCCGTACGCGCCCAGCAATGAGCTGGCCTGGGAAGTATTGAGGATCGCGCGGAAGGCACTCGACAGCACTTGCTGAACCAGGACCGGGCCGCGCGGTATTGTTGCACCGGAAGATCCCAGCCCCAGCGGCAGCCCCCTTGAAAGGCCCCGACCATGAGCATGCTCGGAATGAAATGGAAGCTCCACGGCACCGGCAAATCGATTAAGCCCGGCCACGTGGTTGCTCCGGATGAGCGGCTGGCCTGGCCCCTGACCATCGGCGTGGGCATGCAGCATGTCGTAGCCATGTTCGGAGCTACCTTCCTGGTGCCCATCATCACCGGCATGCCGCCGGCTACCACCCTCTTCTTCTCCGGCATCGGAACGCTGCTGTTCCTGGTGATCACCAAGGGCCGCGTTCCCAGCTACCTCGGCTCCAGCTTCGCGTTCATCGCGCCAATCATGGCGTCCCAGCAGCAGTTCGGCGTGCCCGGCGCGCTGGGCGGAGTGGTGCTCGCCGGCGTCGCACTCGCCCTGATCGGCGCGATCGTGCAAAAGTTCGGCGCGGGCTGGATCAACCGGCTGATGCCGCCCATCGTCACAGGCGCCATCGTGGCACTGATCGGCCTGAACCTGGCCCCCGCGGCGAAAATGAACTTCGACGCCGCCCCCGTCACCGCCGTCATTACGCTGGCCACCATCATCCTGGTCAGCGTTCTCTTCCGCGGAATCGTCGGCCGGCTCAGCATCCTCGTGGGCGTGGTGGTGGGCTACCTCGTGGCCATGCTGCGCGGCGAAGTGAGCTACGAAAAAATGGAAGCCGCCGCCTGGATCGGCCTCCCGCACTTCCAGACCCCCGAGTTCCACGTGGGCGTGCTTGGCCTCTTTGTCCCGGTGGTACTTGTCCTCGTGGCCGAAAACATCGGGCACGTGAAGTCCGTGGCGGCCATGACCGGCCAGAACCTCGACGGCGTCTCCGGCCGCGCGCTGATGGCCGACGGTGCCGCCACGGTCCTCGCCGGCATCGGCGGCGGCTCCGGCACCACCACGTACGCGGAGAACATCGGCGTTATGGCGGCCACCAAGGTGTATTCGACGGCGGCGTACTGGGTTGCCGGCGTCTTCGCCATTGTGCTGAGCTTCTCGCCGAAATTCGGCGAACTCATTGCCACGGTCCCGCCGGGCGTGCTGGGCGGAGCGGCCACCATGCTCTACGGCATGATCGGCATCCTGGGTGTCAAGATCTGGGTGCAGAACAAGGTGAACTTCTCCAACCCCGTGAACCTGACCACCGCCGCCGTCGCCCTGATCATCGGCATTGCCGACTACACGTGGACCATCGGGGAACTGACATTCACGGGCATCGCCCTCGGCTCGGCCGCCGCCCTGGTGATTTACCACGGCATGAAAGCCATCGCGACGGTCCGCGGCTCGGTGGCTGAACCGGAAGCGGAGCAGGCGGGCCTGCCTCCCGCCGTCAAGGCAGCCGTCAACGCAGCAGCGAAACGCGCGCAGAAGAAGCGCTGACCCGTCCGCACCTGCGTCCGGCTGTTGCGTCAGGCCGCGTGACCGCCGCTGATGAATGGTCCGGGCGGGGTTCCGATGCCGAAGACCGGCCGCGGCTCGGGACGCTTGGCGGTCAGCTCCCCTGCTGCGGGGTGCTTCAGTTGCCGGATCACCCACGGAACCAGGTATTCCCGTGCCCAGATGAGGTCCTCGGTCCTGGCTTCCTTCCAGCCGCGGGGCAACGGCGGCTTGGGCGCCAGGGGCTCCAGCGTGTGCGGGACACCCAGGGCCTTCAGCACGGCCGCGGCGATGGTGTGGTGCCCCAGTGGTGAGAAGTGCAGCCGGTCCGGATCCCACATGCCCGGGTTCGACAGTTCGCGCAGGAACCACAGGTCAACCATGACCGCGTCATGGCGGGCCGCCACCGCGTGGAGGTTCTCATTGAAGATCGCCACTTTGCCGCGGATCTGGCTGAAGACCGGCGTCGCACCCCAGTCCGGCCCGGCAAAGAGGACCACGGTGGCGCCGGACCTTGCCAGTTGTGCCACACCGTCATCGATTTTTTCTGCGAGCCGGTCAGGATCGCTGCGCCGGAAAACAATGTCGTTACCGCCGGCGGAGAGCGTGACCAGGTCAGGTTTCAGGGCGACCGCCGCGGCAAGTTGGTGGTCGAGGATCTGCTGTACCAGCAGGCCCCGGACGGCAAGGTTGGCGTAGGCGAAATCAGGCTGGTTCGCACTGAGCTCCTCGGCCACACGGTCCGCCCAGCCGCGAAAACCACCCTCGCTGCGCGGCTCGGGATCTCCGATGCCCTCGGTAAAGGAATCGCCCAGTGCCACGAGGCGGTGCCACGGGTGGGGCGCCGGTTCCACAGCGGTGTTCTTGGCTGCAATGTCCTGTTTCCAGACGTTCATGCCGTGCTCCCTGTTTTGTAGGGTCCCTCGCTGAGGGAGGAGGTTTCAATTCCAGCGAGTCCCCGGAAAGGGGCGTTTTCCTGGTCACGTCCGGCCGGGTCCGGGCGCGAGGCAGCCACAATATTCAAGGCGGTCTCACGAAGCCCCTGGCGGGTGTGCCGCGCGACGGTCCGGAGGTACTGCAGGGCCGCCTCATGGCCGAGCCCGTAATCGGATTTGAGGGTGCTCACTGCCAGGTCCATAAGCACCATTGAACTCTGGGCTACCGCCAGTTGCGCACCGGCTTCGGCCCGCTCCGCCACACGCACCACCATCCACAGCGACCGGGCTACCTGCCGCGCATACCGGCGCGTCCTGATGATGTCCTCGCTGGTGAAGGCGTGGGGAGTGGAAGCGTAGAGGCTCAGCGCGGCGCTCCAACCGGCGGCGGCCGCAATCGGCATTGACAGCAGCGACCTGACGCCGTGGTCCGCGGCAGCACTGGCATAGCCCGGCCATCGCCGGTCGCGGGCGACGTCGGCCAGGTGCACAAAATCCCCCGTGCGCACGGCCTCAAGCACGGGTCCGTCTGCAAACGAGCACTGTTCTTCGTCTGCAGCGCGGGCCGCGGGAGTGCCGGCGGCGGCGGTTCGGGCCGATCCGGGGCGGAAGAAGGTGACAGCCCAGCTGATCCCGCGGGAATCGCCATCGATGTCGCGCATGAACTCGCGGGTAACCGCAGCAAGGAAGTCTTCAACATCCGTGCTGTCGAACACCACATCCTGGGGGTCGGGAAGCGATTCCCAGCCCGGCTCCCCCGGTGTCTCCGCGGCCATGTTCCACGCCTAGGTTCGAAACGCGTGGCCCACTGCAAAACCTGCTTCTAGGATACGTCCGGCGAAGGCCCCCAGGGCGTGGTCCAGCCACATAAAAACCGCAGTCCGGGCACAGAACAGTGCTTACCCGGCGTCGAAACTTTCGTCGCCGTCGTCGTTCGGTGATTTGTTCTTGGTGCGGTCGGTTCCGCTGCCGTCCGGCAGGCCGGCAGCATCCTGTCCGGATTCCGACGAGAAGGGTCCAGAACCCTGCGAATCGGCGTTGGCGTCGTTGATCTCCGCCTCGGCGGAGGGCACGTCGGCGTCGCGCGGGACGGGCGGTTCGCCCGGCTCGAACCCGGGATCGTTCGTGTCACTTTCGGCATGGTGCTGGTCATCGGTCCCGCCGAAACGGCCGGCACCCGGCTCGCCGGCACTGTCCTTGTCCTCCTCATCAAAGTGGCTGAGATTGGGCGTGCCCGTGGCGAATGTTTCACCGTCGGGGCTGTTCTGGTTCAGGCCGGCGGCGTCGAAATCCTCTTCGTCGCGGGGCTGGGCGAACTGCTTGTCCTCCGCGCCGCCCGCCTCCTGTTCCGCCGTCGGCGTGCCGTAGCCGCCCACTTCCTCGTCCGGTTCCGTGCGCTGGTTGTCCTGACTCATGGTTCCTCCTGTTGTGGATGTGAATCTGACGTGCAAACTTCGCTACAGGCCCTTGCCGCCGGTCACCGGCAGCACTGCTCCCGAGATGTAGGATCCCTGATCGGACGCGAGCAGCACATAAGCCGCGGCGAGTTCCGCCGGCTGACCCGCGCGCTGCAACGGCGTGTCCTGCCCGAAGGTGGGCAGCTTGTCCGGCCATTCCGTGGCGGGGATCAGCGGGGTCCAGATGGGACCGGGGGCCACGGCGTTGACGCGGATTCCCTTTGGTCCGAGTTCCTGGGCAAGTGCCTTGGTGAAGGCAACCTGCGCCGCCTTGGTCATGGCGTAGTCGATCAGCCCCGGCGACGGATTAAAGGCCTGGATGGAAGCCGTAGTAATGATCGAGGCGCCGGCTTTCAGGTGCGGAACCGCGGCCCGGGCCGTCCAGATCAAGGAATAGAGATTGGTCTTGAAGCCGCGGTCGAATTCCTCGGTAGGAAGGGACTCGAAACTCTCGCGGTTCTTCTGGTAGGCGGCGTTGAGCACCAAGACATCCAGACCGCCGAATTCAGCCACGGCATCAGCGACGATCCGGGTGCTGAAGTCCTCCTCCCGTCCGTCCCCGGCCAGCAGCAGCGCGCGCTGGCCCGCTTTGCGGATCCAGGCGGCCGTGTCCTGGGCATCTTCCTCTTCTTCCGGAAGGTAGGAAATTGCGACGTCGGCCCCCTCGCGGGCGAACGCGATGGCCGCCGCCTTGCCGATCCCGGAGTCGCCGCCGGTGATGAGCGCGGCCTTACCCTGCAGCGCGCCGCGCCCTTCGTAGCTGAATTCGCCATGGTCCGGCTTGGGATCCATGGGCGCGGTGAGTCCAGGCTGCTTCTGTTCCTGCTTCGGGAAGGGCCCCGAGTAATAGTCCCGGGGGTCTGTGGGTGGGTCTGTCCGTTTCTGCGTATCGCTCATAGTCCACCTCTTCATTGAATCGGTTTTCGAAGGGCTCCGGTCGGCACCGGCTCTACGAAACTATCCCGCCCGGAGGAGCAAGTCCACCGGCCGGAGGAAGTAATCAGTAAACTTATCAAACGTTGCCCTCGGCGCAACTTCAGCCTAGTTTTGGAGCACACGCCTAGCCCCGGAGCAAGGAGAAACATGTCGGATGGGGAGGACTTCACCAGCAGCACCGGCCGGAATGAAACCCGCGAGGAGCAGCTTGACCGGAACTGGGCTGAGTTGCTGCAGGAACTCCGGGTGCTGCAGACCGGGGTCCAGATCCTGGCCGGTTTTCTGCTGACGCTGCCGTTCCAGCAGCGGTTCGAGGACCTGGACGTTTTCCAGGTGGGCCTCTACCTCGTCAACGTGGTGATCGCGGCGCTGACCACCGCCTTTATCCTGCTGCCCGTCAGCGTCCACCGCCGGCTCTTCCGCCAAAGGCTCAAGGAAACCCTGGTCTCCAGCGCAGACACCATTACCAAAATTGCCCTGGCCGGCGTGGGGATGCTCAGTGTCGGGACAGCCGCCCTGGTCTTTGACGTGACAGCGGGCCGCACCGCCGGCCTGACCGCCGGCGGAATCCTGCTGGCGGTCCTTGTGGTGCTGCTGGTCTACGTCCCGCTGCGGCTCAATAAACGCGCAGCCGAACAATAGCCAGGCCAGCAAGCTGCGGGGGGTCCATTCGAAGGAGGGCACATGCGCACGTGGGCCAAGGAACACGGGCTTCTGCTCGCCAACGCCGGACTTTTCCTGGCGTTTTTTGCTGGCATGATCCTCTCCGGAGCTGCCGCGTACAGCGAGGACCAGGCGGCCCACGGGCAGCCGGGAGTCACGGTTCTGGAGTACCTGTCTACGGGCAATTTTGTGGAGGCCACGTTTGAAAACTGGGAATCCGAGTTCCTGCAGATGGCCATGTACGTGATCCTGACCGTGTTCCTTTTCCAGAAGGGGTCCTCCGAATCCAAGCCCGTGGGCAAGGCTGCGCCGCAGGACCAGGATCCGCGCGATGCCACCATCAGCAAGGCCACGCCGTGGCCGGTGAAGCGCGGCGGCCTGGTGCTGAAGCTGTATGAGCACTCCCTGTCCATACTCCTGCTGCTGCTGTTTGTTGCCTCGTTCAGCCTGCACGCCGCCGGCGGAACGTCGGCCTACAACGAGGAGCAGCAAACCCACGGCCAGCCCACCGTCACCCTGTTCCAGTACTTGGCCACCAGCCGGTTCTGGTTCGAGTCCTTCCAGAACTGGCAAAGCGAATTCCTCGCCGTGGCGGTCCTGGTGGGCGCCTCCGTCTACCTCCGCGAAAAGGGCTCACCCGAGTCCAAGCCGGTGGCCGAGCCGCATTACGAGACCGGGGCATGAGCGGCGCGCGTCCAGGCAGCCGCAGCCCAAGCAGTATGCCCAGCGCCGCCGGGGGCGCTTGCCGCCGGCGGCGCGCTTCAGGCGCCTTCCAGAACCTGACTGGTAGCCCAGGCCACGTATTTTGCCGCGTTGGCGACGGCGTCTTCCGGGCTGGCCGCGACATCCAGCAGCTGCGCGGCGGCTACCACGCCGTGCGCCGCGAGGTCCTCGGGCGTCACCAGGATCCGCCCCGCCACCACGATCACCGGGATCCCGCGTTCCCGGGCTGCGTCGGCGAGCGCGATGGGGGCCTTGCCGGTCAGCGACTGCGAGTCCATGGAACCCTCGCCGGTGATCACCAGGTCGGCGTTGTCCAGCTGGCTTGCGAGGCCGGTGAGCCCGGCGACGAGCGCGAACCCGCCTTCCAGCCGGGCATTGGTGAAGGCAAGGAACGACGCCGGGAAGCCGCCCGCCGCCCCGGCTCCCGGGATGTTGACGTCCCGGCCAGTGGCCTCCCGGAGTACGGACGCCCAGTTGCGGAGACCGGCGTCGAGCCGTTCCATTGCCTCGTCGTCGGCGCCCTTCTGGGCCCCGAAGACGTGGGCCGCGCCTGTGGCGCCATAGAGAGGGTTCTGGACGTCCACGGCGATCCTGAATGAGGCGGCGGACAGGCGCGGGTCCAGTCCGGTGGTGTCGAGGGCTGCAACGTCGGCGAGTGATCCGCCGCCCAGCGGAACAACGTTGCCGGTGTTGTCCAGCGGCTTGAGGCCCAGCGCACGCAGGGCGCCGCTGCCGCCGTCGGTCATGGCCGATCCGCCCAGGCCCAGCACAATCTCCGTGGCTCCGGCGTCGAGGGCCGCGGCGATCAGCTGTCCGCAGCCGTAGCTGTGGGCCCGCAGGGCGTTGGCGGGGGTGGGCTCCATCTCGGCCAGGCCGGAGGCCTGCGCCGTCTCGATGACGGCGGTAGCACCGCCGCCGGCGTTCTTCCGGATGGCCCAGGCGGCGCCCACGGGGGCGAGGATGGGACCCACGACGGCGTTGAGCCGCTCCTCGTAGCCGGCCGAAACGGCAGCCTCCAGGGTTCCTTCACCGCCGTCGGCGATTGGAAACTGGTTGGCGACGGCGTCCGGGTAGACGCGCAGCGCACCTTCGGCGATGGCGGCGGCGGCCTCCGCGGCGGTGAGCGAGCCCTTGAACTTGTCCGGAGCGATGAGAATGCGCATGCGGTCCATCATGCCAGCCATGTCCAGGAAAGCGCTTGCCCAATCCGGCATGCGGACAGCACGGGACGCCCCCTACCGGCCGGCGTCGGGATCCTTGGCCTTGAGCACCGCAAAGTAGCCCGGTATGCGGCTGTTCCCCCCGGCGTCCATCAGCGGGTTGGTCTCGATGGTCGCGGCACCGTCCTCCACCAGCGTCCACCGGTCCTTGGGCATCACACGGGCGAGCTCCTCCGGTCCGAAGCGGCCCGGCATGGGCAGTTTCCGGATCGCCAGCTCCAGCGGGGCGGGGATGCTCCGCAGTGACGCACCCAGGTGCGCGACGTACTCCACCGGGTTGCCCTGGAAGTTCGTCTCCGCCAGGAAGAGTGTGCCGCGGGCGCCCACCAGCTGCCTCAGATTTTCCATCAGCGCGGCCTGATCGGCCGGGGTCAGGACGTGCAGCACACCGCGGACAAAGACGTTGGCATCCGTTGATCCCACCAGCCCGGAAGCCGCCCCTGGCTCGGTCATGTCACGCGCCAGGTAGCTGACACCCTCAACGCCCGCCGATTCGTCACGGGCACGGGCCACCGCGTTCGCAGAGACGTCAACACCCAGGACCTGGGGTGAAAACGCTGTCAGCGCGCGGCTGAAGGCGCCGTGCCCGCACCCCACATCCACCACGGGAAGGCTGGGATCGAAGTGCCGCTGCAGGACGTCCCGGTAGCCCAGCAGCTCATGATCCGTGCCGGAGTCCCACAGCACGTCACTCCGGGCGCCCGTCCTGGCGATTCCGGCCCAATACCTGTCCCAGGCCATGGTCCTGTTTTTCGGAGCCGACCAGGACAGCCTGATCAGTTTGGGCAGGATCAAGTACTTCCGCAAGGCGGCGAGCACCGGTTTCGCTGGGGAGGACACCGTACAAATATAGGACGTCAAACAGGCTGCGGCGGTTTGGCCGGGCTGGTCCGTTCAGGCTGTGGCCGCCGGCTCCTTCAGTAGCCAGGCCATGGCGTCGTCGCGGGACGTAAAGAACCGCGTGGGGCAGGGCACTTTGTTGATGCCCAGGATGAAGTTGGCCAGTACTTTGTCAACCGGCGACGCCCCCAGCAGCGCAATGCGGGAGGCCTGGCAGGGGCGGCTAAAAACGGCACGGGCTCCCCGGCTGACCTGGGCCGTGGTGGCCATATCCACCAGCATGGGATGGCGACGGGTCCCGCACAGGTCATTCACGTTTTGCATGGCGGCCTGGGCGTCGGATTCCGAGATGGACACACCCCGCGGCCACTTCAGCTGGATAACACCCTGTTCATCCAGCGTCAGGTCCGCCTTGGCTGCTTCTTCAGGCTGACTTGTCACGATTACCCTCCGCGCATTCTTATAGGAACAGGTGTGCTCCGTCACCCTACAATGTACTCAGTCAGGAGCAAGCAGGTGCTCACTCAGGAGCGAAGGGGGCAGGTTTGCCAGCGGTCACACCACATTTCGCAACCGTGCCATACCTGGCTGTCGTTGCGGACCCCGACGCCGGGCGCCGGGAATTCACCACGGCGGCCCTGGAGGCGGCGGGCTTCACGGTCAAAACTGGCGGCGACGCGGCCAGCCTGTCGGCGCTTCTGGACGAGCGCGAGCCCTCCGTCCTGATCCTGGACAGTTCACTCTCCGACGTCGACGCGACCGCCCCTGTGCTGGTCCTCGTGGATCTCGACAGTCCGGCAGAGGTCAAGTCAGTGGAGCATGCCGGCGTACGGGACTCGATCGCCAAGCCGCCTGCTGCCAAGGAACTCGTCCACCGCGCCACAGCCCTTATCAACCTGGTCTCCCGCCGGAATGAAGCGCGGCAGGAAGCGGAGACGCTCCGCGAAAGGCTGCGGCAGGTATCCGCGGCGGTCCGCGGAACCAACCATCCGCAACAGATCGCCGACTTTGTGGTCAGGGGGTTCGGCGAGACGTTCGGCGCGGACCGCGTCTGGCTGACCACATTCGACGACGACAGGGTGCCACCCATCACCGCCCAGTGGCAGCGGCCCGGCCTGGCTCCGCTGCCCGAAGGATTGTTCACGGACGAAGGCCCGGTGCGCAGGACGGCCGACGTACTGTGGTCGCGGGCTGAGGCACTGACGGCGGACGGAGCGTCCGCACCGCTGGGCACCGGCGACGTCCAACTGCCGGCCGAACTCGCGAAACTACGCGCCGCCGCATCCGTGGCCGTCCCGATGGGGGACGGCAGCACGTCCCTGGGAATTATTTGGATCGCCCTGCTTAACTCGCCCAGGGAATGGTCGCGGGCCGAGCTGGCACTGATCCAGCACGTGGCCGGCAATACCGCCCACGGCCTGATCCAAAGCCACCTGATCACCAGCCAGCAGCAGGTGGTCAAGCAGCTCCAGCAGCTGGACAAAGCCAAAACCGACTTCCTGGCCACCGTCAACCATGAGCTCCGCACGCCGCTGACATCGATCATGGCGTACCTGGACATGATCCAGGAGAATACGTCCGATCCCGTGTCCAGCGAGGTCCACCAGATGCTGGACATTGTGGTCAGGAACACTGAACGGCTGCGGTTGCTGATCGAAGACATGCTGAGCGTTTCCCGCAACGGGCATGAACAAAGCCCGCTGCACCTGACCCCTGTCCGGCTGGCTCGGACTCTGGAGATCGTCACCGCTGCGCTCAGGCCGCTCGCGAAAGTGCAGAACGTCGCCATTGTGATGGCCCAAGCCTCGGAGGATCAGGAAATCCTTGCCGATGAGGTTCAGCTGCAGCAGGTTTTCACGAATCTGGTCTCCAATGCCATCAAGTTCACCCCCGGCGGCGGACAGATCGATGTCGTCAGCCTGACGCGGGCAGATGCAGACGGCACCCGCTGGGCGACGGTCAGCGTCTCGGACAGCGGGATAGGGATCTCCAGCGACGAGATAGCCCATATCTTCACCCGCTTCTACCGCGCCTCGAACGCGATGTCCGGGGCGGTTCCGGGCACCGGACTTGGGCTCGCCATCACGCAGGACATCGTCCAACGCCACGGCGGCCGCATTGACGTAACCTCGGAGCTGGGCGTTGGCACCACTGTCACCGTGAACCTCCGCCTTGGAGCCCACGCGTCCCACGGAACCTGAACCCGGAAAGGAGGCACCAGATGTTCGCTGACGATGACCCCAGGCTCTCCCAGCTGCTCGATGGCATCGTCAGGCTCGCCTCCGGAGACCTCCAGTCGCGGATAGAAGTATCGCCGGCCCGGGACGAGCTCGACGCCATCATCATGGGCACCAACCTCCTGGCCGAGGACCTGCAGATCATCTACGAAGAGCTTGAGCAGCGTGTTGAGGTCCGCACTCAGCTGCTGCACGAAGCCCACCGCGAAATGCAGATGATGGCCATGCAGGATCCCCTCACCGGCCTCGCGAACCGCTCAGCGCTTCTGTCCGCGCTGAAGTCCGCCCAGGACCACGACGGCGATCCCCTCAGCCAGCCCGTCATCCTCCTCCTTGACCTTGACGCCTTCAAATCCATCAACGACACCCTCGGCCACACTGCCGGCGATCAGGTCCTGATCACTGTGGCGCAACGCATCCGCAGCGCCGTCCGTACCAGCGACGTGGTTGCCCGGCTGGGCGGGGACGAGTTCGCCATCGTTATGCCGGCCACGGGCGCCGACCAGGCCTCCGTCGTAGGCCAGCGCATCCTGGCCGCCATCAAAGAACCCATTGACCTGCCTGACCGGACCGTCCGCTGCGGGGCGAGCGTAGGACTCAGCGTCGGGGCGGCCGGGCGGAGGGCCGAGGACCTGCTGATGGAGGCCGATGTGGCCATGTACGCCTCCAAAGCCGAGGGCCAGAACCGGCTCCACGTCTTCGAACCCGGGCTCCTGCTCATCCGGAGGCTCCGCAGCCAACTCCTTGAGGATCTCCGGGCCGCCATCAAGGGCAACGGCCTGGTGCTGCACTACCAGCCCGTGGTTGAACTGGGCACCGGGCGCATTGAAGGGGTGGAAGCCCTGATCCGCTGGGACCACCCCACCCGCGGCCGCATCATGCCGGACGAGTTCATCCCGCTGGCAGAAGATGCCGGCCTGATCTCCGAACTGGGCCTGTGGGTGCTCAACACGGCTGTAGGCCAGCTACGCACCTGGGTTGATGCCGACCTGGTGGACAGCCGGTTTTCCGTCCGGATCAACATCTCCGCGACGGATCTGCAGAGCCTGCAGTTCATCGAGGACGTCCGCGCCGTGCTCAAGGAGACAGGCGTCCGTCCCGAGCAGGTTGTCCTGGAGCTGACCGAAGCGGCCATCGTCAGGGGCAACGACCTGGACCGGTATTCCCTGGGCGGGCTGCGCGGGCTGGGGGTCGGGATCGAGATCGACGACTTCGGTACCGGATACTCCTCCATCAGCTACCTGCGCCGGCTCCCCGTGGACCGGGTCAAAGTGGACCGGTCCCTGATCGAGGGCCTGGGCACAGACCCCAGCCAGCCGGCACTGGTGGCTGCAGTCCTGCAGTTGGTGCGCGCCTGCGGGCTCGAAGCCGTGTGGGAAGGCGTGGAAACGGCGGAACAGGCCGAGCACCTCCGGAACCTCGGGTGCCTCAGCGCACAGGGCTATTTCTTCAGCAAACCCGTCCCGCCCGAACGGATTCCTGCGCTGCTGGCCAAAACTTCTTCCGAAAGTAATAGAGGTTGATCGATTAAGGGCTGCGCTTTTGGATCATCCCGATATACCATCAAGTTGCGGTATCCGATTCTTCGAGGCCAGGAAGATCGGCATTAATCAGAAGTAGCGCATTCCGAAGGCAACTGGAAATTTGAAAATAAAGGGGCCAAGGAGCCATTACTTCGTCAACTGGGGGCGTTGCTAATGACGGTTCGCGTACAAGCTTGGGGAGTTATTGCGGCGGTTTTGGCGGATTCCGATCCTGCCGGCGCGGCAATACGTCAGCGCCTTAGCAACCGCTTGGGGGAAAACCCCGGCATGCCGGAACGGGCCCTGCTGGAATATCTTCTGGAACGCCGGCAACAGGACACCACAGACGCGGATACGCCCGACACCGCGCGCTTCCCGCAGCCTCCCAGCGCCATGCCGCCACAGGTGGCCGAGCAGCTGGATTCCCTGCGCAGCCTGTCGCGGATCAGCGCGCTACTGGAAAACCAGATGCTGATGACCGCGTTCCAGCCCATCTACGGCCTCGAGTCCAAGGCCGTTGTGGGCGTAGAGGCGTTGTCGCGCTTTGTCAGCGACGACGGCGCCAGCGCGGAACTCTGGTTCGCCGAGGCGGCCGCCGTTGGATTGGGCGCCAACCTGGAATTCTCGGCACTCGCGTCCGCAGCCGCCGCAGCCGCAAAACTCCCCCCGCACGTCTATGTCGCCCTGAACATCTCCCCCACGTCATGTCTGGATCCCCGGCTGCCCGAATTGTTCGACCACATCGAGCTGCCAATAGACCGCATTGTGCTCGAATTGACGGACGGAATTCCGGACGAGGAATACTCGCATTTCGTTTCCGCAATTACGCCGCTCCGGGAACGCGGGCTGCGCATTGCAATCGATGATTCACACCCCGGCGCGGGCGCCCTCAGCCGGATGCTCCATCTGCGGCCCGACTTCATCAAGCTGGGCAGGAACGTGATCAGCGGCGTGGACACGGATACGTCCCAGCACGCCCTGGCCGCTTGCCTGGTGGACTTCGCGGAGCAGATCGGCAGTATTCTGGTGGCCGAAGGTGTTGAAACCACCGAGGAACTGATGGTCCTCACCGAGTTGGGCTTCAGCGCCGGCCAGGGCTACCTGCTGGGCCGGCCCTCGGTGCAGCCGAAGGATTGGGCGGCATGGAATACGCCGCTTGACCCCGACGGGCTCCGCCGCCTCGCCGCCGCAGCCGATCACCCCCACGGTCCCGGCGGCGCTGACTGACGGGGACCGCGCGGCGGCACAGCGGGTGCCGGCACGTTCGAAAACGGTACCCTCGACAACGGCAGGCTCGACAACGGCACGCTCCAAACCGGGTCAGCTGCCCTGCCACTCGCCTCGCTCCTGCAGGACCTGCTTCAGCAGATCCGCGCGGTCCGTCACGATCCCGTCCACGCCCAGGTCAAGCAACCGGTGCATCTCGGCAGGGTTGTTGATGGTCCACACATGGACCACCAGGCCCAGGGCGTGCGCCCGCCGCACATAGGCGGGCGTCACCACGCGGATCGCCCCGTACCGGACCGGAACCTGCAGGGCCTGGACATCCCGCAACGGACCCCGCAGCACAAAGCGCAGCCACGCGGCCGGGAGTACCGGCCCCAGCAGGACGAACAGCGCGTTCGTCACCATCCCTGCCGACGACGCCACCGGACGGCTCAGCAGCCTCAGCACCGCCCGGCGTCGTCGGTCCGAAAAACTTGCCACCAGGACACGGTCATGTGCGGCGTGCCGTTCGATGCCGGCGGCCAGGCTTTGCACGGAGTTCCAGTCTTTGACGTCCAGGTTCAGCCGGGCGGCCGGGAAGGCCATCAGCAGGTCATCGAAGAGCGGCACGGGCTCGCGCCCGCCGATCCGCGCGGTGGAAACCTCGGCGGCGGTTAGCTCGGAAATCCGGCCACGGCCGTCAGTGACCCGGTCCAGGGTGTCGTCGTGGAAGAGCAGCAGCACGCCGTCGGAGGTCGTGTGCACATCCGTCTCGAGGTACTCATAGCCAAGTTGGGCGGCGGCCCGGAAGGCGGCCATCGAGTTCTCCAGCCCCTCCCGCGAGAATCCACGGTGGGCCATGGCGATGGGATGCGAAGGACGGGCAGCACCGCCGGAAGCATCAAAAAACGGCTCAGTCACGCTTGTGAGCGTACCGGAGCACCTGGGCTAAGCGTCCTGCGGCACAATCTCCACGCCGTCACTACAGTGCAGCAGCGTGCGGCCATGGCCGTCGTCGAGATCCACCCACACAGCGGTGTGGTCCCACGTGATGGCGTCCACGAACCCGCTCGTTTCGTATCCCGGGGCGCGGCGGACGCGCACGCGGTCGCCCTCTTTCAGTGCCTTCCAGTGCGCAGCCGGCTCTGCCGGGCGCAGCGGCGCTTCGGCCGCGCGTTGATTGCCGTTCCTTGCCATGACTTCCCCTTTAGCCGCGGATGTGTATCCGTAGCCCACGGTAGGTGGCAAACGTGAACGGAAGGTGAGCGGAAGCTGTGAATTCCGGCTATGGCGCCGGGATCAGGACAGCTCTACCCCCAGCGCAGCGAGCCTGGCCTCGAGGATCTGGGCAACGCCGTCGTCGTCAAAGTGGGGTGCCTGCTGCCCGGCGGCGCTGATGGCGTCCGGATGGCCGCTGGCCATGGCGTACCCGTGGCCTGCCCAGCGCAGCATCTCGACGTCGTTGGGCATGTCCCCGAACGCCACGACGTCGGCCGCGTCAATGGACAGGGAGTTGGCGTATTCGGCCAGGGTGACGGCCTTGTTGACGCCGGGGAGGGACAGTTCCAGCATCGCCACGGTGGGCGCGGAGTGCGTGGCGGACGCCAGATGGGCGACGGCGGGCCGCACCGCGGCCAGGAAGTCGTCCGCGGTGCCATCCCTGACAATCGCCAGGAACTTCACGACGGCGTCGTCCGGGGTGAGCGTTTCGGCCAGCGGGGCGGGGGTAAATTCGGCCAGCAGCTCGCTGGAACCGTTCTCGATGAAACCGGGCTCGAGATGGAATCCGCTCAGCGTTTCCGCGGCGAAGAGAGCGGCCGGGCGCAGTTCCTTGATGATCCGCCGCAGTTCCAGCACAGCGTCCATGCCCAGCGTCCGGGCGGAAACCAGCCGGTCCGCTTCGAGGTCCCACACCACGGCGCCGTTGGAGCAGATGACCGTGCCGGTGTGGCCAAGCTGTTCCTCCAGCGGGTGGAGCCAGCGCGGCGGGCGGCCGGTGACAAAAACGAGCTCGATACCGGCGTCCCGGCAGGCGTGGAAGGCCCGGACGGTGCGGTCGCTGATCTTTCCGTCGTGCCCAAGAATCGTTCCGTCAATATCACTTGCTACCAGCCGCATCCTGCCAGTCTACGTGGAGCGGCGGGCTTCCCGGGCCGTGAAGCCTCCTCCCTGGGGCTGGCCTCTTGGAGTCGCCCGACGACGTTTTTTGACGCCGCGCTACGTTCTGTTGAGCCTGCACGTCGTTGCGTGAACGTCCGTGTCCGGTGCCGTTGTGGGGCGTGGGGGCCGTCCGTAACCTCATCTTCAACATCTCCGCAAGCAAAGGAAATACCGTGACAACTCCCCCGGATAACACTCCGCAAAACCAACCGGCCGCCACCCGCATCGTGGCCGGCCAGGCTTCCGCTCCCAAGCGTCCGCTGGGCCTGAAGATCGGCATCGTGGCCGGCATTCTGGCGCTGGTCGGCGGCGGCGTGGCCGTGGCCTCGGCCGTCTCCGGCAACAACGCCGACACCTCCGCAGCGACCTCTGCCGCACCGGCCGGCAACCCGGCAGCAGAGCTCAAACTCGGCTACTTCGGCAACGTAACGCACGCACCCGCATTGGTGGGTGTCAGCCAGGGCCACATCGCCAAAGAACTGGGCGATACCAAGCTCAGCACGCAGGTCTTCAACGCCGGGCCCGCCGCGATCGAAGCACTGAACGCCGGCGCCATCGACGCCACCTACATCGGCCCCAACCCGGCCATCAACTCGTTCGTCAAGAGCGGCGGGGAGTCCATCAGCATCATTGCCGGCGCGGCTGCAGGCGGCGCACAGCTGGTGGTCAAGCCGGAAATCACCTCCGCCGCGGACCTGAAGGGCAAGACGCTCGCCTCGCCGCAGCTTGGCGGCACGCAGGACGTGGCGCTCCGCGCCTGGCTCGCCGCCCAGGGCTACAAAACCAACGTGGACGGCAGCGGCGACGTGGCCATCAACCCCACCGAAAACGCCCAGACGCTGAAACTGTTCCAGGACGGAAAGCTCGACGGCGCGTGGCTGCCTGAGCCCTGGGCCTCCCGCCTCGTGCTCACCGCCGGGGCCAAGGTCCTGGTGGACGAAAAGGACCTCTGGGACGGCTCACTCTCCGGCAAGGCCGGCGAGTTCCCCACCACCATCCTGATTGTGAACAAGAAGTTCGCCGCCGAGCACCCGGACACCGTAAAGGCGCTCCTTAAGGGCCACGCCAAGTCCGTTGACTGGCTGAACAGCGCTGCTGCCGCCGAGAAGGCCAGCGTCATCAACGCTGCCCTCAAGGAAGCGGCCGGTGCCGAACTGAAGGCCGACGTGATCGAGCGGTCCCTGAAGAACATCGTCTTCACTGTGGATCCGCTCGCCGGAACCTACCCCAAGCTGCTCAAGGACGGTGTGGAAGCCGGCACCACCAAGCAGGCGGACATCAACGGCATCTTTGACCTGACGGCCCTGAACGAGGTGACCGGGCAGAAGACGTCAGCCGCCGGACTCGGCAAGGAATAGCCCGCGTTCAACCCGCCCGCTTGCCTGCAACTTCTCCGGATTGCAGACAGTGGGCGGAATTTTCGCGATCCCTCAGGGTTCCTTTTCGAGCCGACCGGCCGGGTCGATAATGACCCTATGGTTCGCTTCACCGCCGACGTTCAGCTGCGGGGCTCCAACCCATTCGTGGACGTCCCGGCGGCAGCTGTGGCTGAGCTGCTGCCGCTTGCGGAGCATGGCCGGATCAGGGTGACCGGCACGCTCAAGGGTGCGGAGTTCAACGCCACGGTGATGCCGGGCAGGTCCGGCCAGCACGTCCTGTATCTTTCCGGCGGCCTGCGGACGGCAACGGGCGTGCGCGTCGGGGAAACGGTCACAGTGGACGTTCACGCGCTCGGCTCCGACGAGGTCATCCCGCCCGGAGATTTGGCTGCCGCCCTGGACGCGGCCGTGGGAGCGGCTGGCAACTGGGGGCAGCTGCCCGTTTCGCAGCGGCGGGAGCTGATGCGTTTCCTCGAGGACGCGCGGACCCCGTCGACGCGGGCGCGCCGGGTTGAACAGCTCGTGGCCCAGGTGCTGGGCGCGGACGTCCCGCCACCGGGCCGGCGCACTGGCCGCGCCTTGTGGACCTGCCCCTCTTGCGGACGGCAGTTTGTCACGCGGAACATGAACCATTCCTGCTCACAGCACACCCTCGACGAGCCGTTCCGCGGCAGGCCAGCCAGCATCCACCGGCTGTTCGAGGTGGTTCGCCGGACGGTTGAGGCGATCGGCCCGGTAACGCTTGTTCCGTACCGGGACCGTGTCGCCTTTATGGTTCGGGTCCGGTTCGCCGGGGTCAAACCCGCGAACAAGTGGCTCGATGTGGAGTTCTGGCTCACGCGCCGGGTTGAGTCGCCCAGATTCCGACGGATCGAAACGCTGTCTCCGTACACACATCTGTACACGGTGCGCGTGACCGAGGCATCCGACGTCGACGGCGAACTTGCCGCCTGGCTCCGCGAGGCCTACGCGGTGGGCTGCCAGGAGCATCTGCGCTCATCGGTTGCTCCGTAGACGCCCTTTTGGCCCCTCAAAACGGCGTGTACGGAGCAATCGATGAGGAAGGCTCTCCTACTCCGCCGGAACCGCGTTCAGTTCGGCGCGCGTGGGCGGGTTGGCGCCCGGGCGGGAAACCGTGACGGCCGCGGCGCGGGCAGCGTGGGCCAGGAGTTCGGCCAGGCCCTCGGCCGGAAGCTCGCGCAGGTCCTTCCGGTTCTGCGCACCGTCCAGGCCTCGATCCACGATCCCCGAAAGCAGCGCGGCCATAAAGGAATCACCGGCGCCCACAGTGTCGGCCACTTCCACGCGAGGCGCGTCAATCGCGGCTTCACCGGCGGCCGTAATCCCCCACGGACCGGCCGCGCCGCGCGTGACCACCACCAGGGCAGGCCCCTCGGAACCGCCCAACGACAGCCAGCGGCGCGCTGATTCCAGCACGTCCACGCCCGGGTACAGCCACTCCAGGTCCTCGTCCGACGCCTTGACCACGTCCGAAAGGGTGACAAATTTCTCCGCCTGCCGCCGCGCATAATCCACGTCGGTGATGATGCTGGGCCGGCAGTTGGGATCGAAACTGATCGTGGCGGCGGGGTGGGCGTGCTCGACGGCGGCGAGCACCGCTGCGGCGCCCGGCGCCAGCATCGTGGCGATGGAGCCGGTGTGCAGCAGGGTGGTTCCCTGCAGCATAAAGGCGAGGCGGTCCGCCAGGCCGGGAAGCTCCCAGGCGAGGTCGAACGTGTAGGTGGCGGCGCCGTCGTCGTCAATTACGGCGGTGGCCACGCTGGTTGGCAGCTCGTCGGGGCCCAGCGGCAGCATAACGGAGCTGGAGCGCAGGTGCGCCGCCACCGAATCCCCGTAGGCGTCGCGGCCGTAACGGCCGACGAACTGCACGGGATGGTCGAGGCGGGCCAGGCCCACCGCGACATTAAGGGGACTGCCGCCCACGTGGGCTTCGATTCCGGAGGCGCGCTGGACAACGTCAACAAGGCCCTCGCCTATAACTGTGAGCATGGTCATACTCTGCCAGAGATGCGCCCGCCTACACAGGCGTGTTACGCGTCGCCTACCATGGAGATATGACATCCCATGTCATCCAGCCAATGACGGCTGCCATGCCCGACGTCGAACACGTCCTGGCGGTCCGCGGCACCGGCGGCTACCGGCGGCTACCGGCAATACAGGATCCCCGCCCTCGCGGTCTCGCGGCAGGGCACCCTGCCGGCGTCGGCGGCAGTTTTGTCCTGGCCGGGCACCCGGTCCTGGGTCACCGCTACGCGGGCGGACACGTGGGCCACTTCGCTTCCCCGTATGCGTTCCACGAGGGCCAGGCTATTCGCTGCGTCTGCGGCGGCGCCGGGCATGTTGAGGCCATCGCCTCCGGCCCGCCATCCACGAGGCGTACGTGCGGCTCGGCGGCAAGGAACCGGCGCTGGACGCCCGCGGTGTCTTTGCCCTCGCCGGCGACAGCGATGCCCTAGCCATCCAGGCGGTGGGCATGGGCGCCTCTGCCGCCGGCCAGGCCGTGGGCGGACTCGCCAACATCCTGGACCCCGAAGTGGTGGTGGTTTCCGGCGGGCTCTCCGACGCTGGCGCGCCCTGGTGGCGTCCCATGGAACGCGCCCTGCGCGCCGAACTCCTGCCCGCGCTGCTCGGCCTCCCCGTCCTTCCCGCTAAACTCGGCAACGCAGCAGCAATGGTGGGCGCCGCGCGACTGGTCCTCACCACCACTCCGTCCTGACACCGTCGTCCCAAGCACCACGCCCCACCCTGATCTTCAGCCCGCTCCGCCAACCTTCCAGAGGAACCGACCGTGATCCTGACCCCCGAAGCCCTCGAAGCCCTGCGCGGGCAACTCATCGTCTCCTGCCAGGCGTATCCGGGCGAGCCCCTGCGGGACCCGCGCACCACGGCGCAGATGGCCGCTTCCGCAGTGATCGGCGGCGCCGCTGCTGTCCGTGTCCAGGGCCTGGCCGATGTGCAGTTCACCCGTGCAGCGGTGGAGGTTCCGGTGATCGGGCTCTGGAAGGACGGTCACGACGGCGTCTTCATCACTCCCACACTCCGGCACGCTTTGGCGGTGGCCAACGCGGGCGCCCACGTGGTGGCCATCGACGGCACGCGCCGGGAGCGTCCGGACGGGCTGACCCTGGCCCAGACGGTGGCGGGCATCCACCAGGATTCCCACGCGCTGGTGATGGCAGACTGCGGCTCGTTCGACGACGCTGCCGCGGCGGTCGAGGCCGGAGCCGACCTGATCGGCACCACCTTGTCCGGTTATTCCGGCGAGCGCCCCAAGACGCACGGCCCCGACCTGGAGCTGCTGAAGCAGATCGCCGCGGCCGGCTTCGGCCTGCCGCTCATCGCCGAAGGCCGCCTCCACTCCCCCGCCCAGGCCCGGCAGTGCCTCGACGCCGGCGCGTTCGCCGTCGTCGTCGGTACCGCGATCACGCACCCGGCCACCATCACCGGCTGGTTCGCCGAGGCCCTGAAGTGAACCCGCCGCCGGAACGAGTACAGCCGGAACAAACACAGCCCACCGGCGCTGAGCCCGGGAACTACCTGCTGGCCGGCACGGTCCTGACCGACGGTTCGATCCAGGACGACGCAGTGGTGGCCGTCGCGGACGGCCGCATCGCATATGTGGGCCCGCGGGCCGGCTTGGACGAGTCGCTGACGGATTGTGAAGAACTCGAACTGCCGCCGGGCAGCATGATTCTGCCCGGACTCGTGGACCTGCACTGCCACGGGGCCGTGGGCGGCGACTTCCCCAGCGGCGACAGCGCGGCTGCCAGGACCGCCGTGGACTTCCTGCACCGCAGCGGCACCACCACGCTGCTGGCAAGCACGGTGACCGCGTCCCGCGACGACCTGCTGCGTAGCCTGGAAACCCTGCGGTTGCTCGCCGATGAAGGCCTCATCGCGGGTATCCACGCCGAGGGGCCGTTCCTGTCCCACGCGCGATGCGGCGCCCAGGATCCGCGGTACCTGCGCGAACCGGACCTCCCCCTGCTGGGCGAACTGCTGGCCGCGGCCGGCGGCCACCTGCGGACCATGACGTACGCGCCCGAACTTCCCGGCGCCGACGCCGTGGTGCGGATGCTCGCCGAGCACGGCGTCACGCCGTCGCTGGGCCACACAGACGCGGACGCGCGGACGACGGCGGCCTCCCTCACCGAAGCGGCGGAGCTGCTGGCGGCATCAGGCCTGGGGACCGTATCGCGCCCCACCATCACACACCTCTTTAACGGCATGCCGCCGCTGCACCACCGCAGCCCCGGACCCGTCGCCGCGTGCCTCCGGCTGGCCGGGGCCGGCACGATTGCCGTGGAACTCATCGCCGACGGTGCGCACCTGGACCCCGAAACGGTCCGGATGGTCTTCGAGCTGGTGGGGGCCGAAAACGTGGTGCTGGTGACCGACTCCATGGCCGCCACCGGACTGCCCGACGGCGACTACGAGCTTGGCCCCGCAGCCGTCTCCGTCAGCGGAGCGGTGGCCCGGCTCAGCAACGGCACCCTCGCCGGCGGGACGGCCACCCTGCTGGATGTTGTGCGGCGGACCATTAACGCCGGGGTGGAGCCGGCCGCCGCTGTTCTGTCAGCCACCGCCGTTCCGGCGGCCATCATCGGCCAGCCGCAGGAATTCGGAAGCCTCCGCGCGGGGCTGCGGGCCGACGTCGTAGTGGTGGACCCCAACTTCCGCCGCGTCCTGGTCCTGCGCGAGGGGCGCACCCTGGGCCGCCCCGCCGTCGGGGTCTAGCTCCGGCACTGGGCTGCGGGATCCGCCGTCAAGGCCGGCCTCCAGCACTGGCGCGCACGCGGGCAGGGGGCGGACAATTGGAGCACCTCGCAGTGACTGTTTGGAGCCATCATGCGCCGTTCCACTGGCTGGCTAAGACACCACAGGCTTTTGGCATTCTTTGTCCTGACTTACGCGATTTCCTGGGCTTCGTGGCCCGCTTACGCGTCAGGGCTGATTCCCCGCATGGAATTCCTGCCGATAGGCCCGCTGGCTGCGGCCATTATCGTCATCGCCCTGGCCGAGGGCCGCCCTGGCTTCCTCGCCTGGGGACGGCGACTCATCCGGTGGCGCGTCGGGTGGGTCTGGTACGCCGTCGCGCTTCTCCTCCCCGCCGTCCTTGTCCTGGTCACGGGGCTCATCACCATGGCGCTCGGGGCCTCCGCTCCGGGCCTCGCGCAGCTGACGTGGAGCGGGCTGCTGACCGTCTTCGCCGTCCGGCTGGTCAATCCGATGGACGGACCACTGGGCGAAGAACCCGGGTTCCGCGGCTACGCACTCCCGCTGCTTCAGGCATCCCGTCCGCCGCTGCTGTCCGCAGCCATTCTCGGCGTCCTCGTGGCCCTGTGGCACCTGCCGCTGGTCCTCTTTGGCGGGCTAAGCCTGATCGGCCTGCCGACGACGTTCGCCATCACCTTCCTCTACGTGTGGCTTTT
This sequence comes from Pseudarthrobacter arbutini, assembly GCF_054510915.1. Classification (NCBI taxonomy): domain Bacteria; kingdom Bacillati; phylum Actinomycetota; class Actinomycetes; order Micrococcales; family Micrococcaceae; genus Pseudarthrobacter; species Pseudarthrobacter arbutini. The sequence continues at coordinate 127,402 of NZ_JBTNDQ010000011.1, forward strand.
CAACCGCACAGGCGGCAGCGTCCTGCTGACGCTCCTGTTCCACAACAGCCAGGGCACCTTCACGACGGGTTCCTTCGGCTTCACCGGCGCCGACGCCGGCCGCGCAGAGCTGATCTACTTCGTGGTCGTCGTCCTCGCGGTTCTGGCCACTGTGGCGCTGGACCGCCGGGCCTGGCGCAAGGCACCCCGCCCGGCCACCGCCGTCGGGCGTTTCTCCTTCAGGAGGCGTCCCAGGTGAACGACGGCGGGCAACAGTCGCCCTGCGAACGGCGCCTATAGTCCCGGGCAGGACATGGCCACCCCCATCCAAGCCAGGAGGAAAATGGCCGTGGCCACATCGCGCTAGACTTTCGATTATGACCGGTGCCCCTGCCCGTCTTCTGGCCAGGCTCGTCGCCCTGACGATGCTCCTCACGGCGTGCGCGCCCGCGATCGGCTTTGACGAGACCGCCACTGATCGACCGATAGCGACGTCCTCGGCCCGGCCAGCCGCTGGCGACGTCGCCCCCGCTCCACGCCGGACTCCGGCCCCCACCCCGACGCCGGTTCCCACGCCAACGGCGGTGCCCCAGGCGTTTGCCCTGAACCTCTACCAGGAGGGGGACTTCGTGCCGCAGTACACCTTCGACTGGTGTGTTGCGGCGAGCATCCAGATCGCGCACAACCTCATCGATGACACGGGGGGCGGCACGTGGGCCGATCGCGCTCAGCAGGGCGACCTGTGGGAGAGGGCCCGGGCACGTTCGTCCAACTCGTTCAACGGTGCAAATCCGCTCGGTTGGGCAGAGGTGCTGACCGACGTCGGGATGGGGCCATACGCCGTTGTCAGCATCGCCGACTACGAGGACGCACTGCAAACGGCGGCGCGTGCCATCACCGAAACGGGCCGGCCGGTCGGGCTGGTCATGTGGAGCGGTCGCCACGCGTGGGTGATGAGCGGGTTTGAGTCTCTCGGCGATCCCGGCCAGTTCCCGGAGTTCTCGGTCACCGGCGTCCGCGTCCAGGATCCGCTCTATCCGCACGGCAGCGGGCAGTGGGGTCCATCGCCTGCGCCCAACAGCCTGCTCAACCCCGAGCAGCTGGCGACGCAGTTCGTCGTCCGCGAGCCGCGACGCTGGAGCAGCGATCTGCCGGCGGGCTACCTGCTGGTGCTGCCGCAGGCCGAGGCCTGACCAGGCTTATTGTGCCCCGGGCTGGGCGGCGAAGAACGGAGACGGCCACCCATTCGAGGGTTTTCCTTCGCTGGGAGGACCATTTCACGAGAGACGGACGGCCGGAGCCGTACTCGCGTTACGCACTGATTTACGGACAGCCGGCCGAGAAAGCAACCACAATCGAGATTGTCTATTCGGAGTCGAATTAGATAAGTCGCGGACCCCTAGGAGTAATACGCAAAGAGACAACGGAAATGCTCTTGATAAGCGAAGACGACCCCAACGTTCCGGACATCGACGGAATAGCCAACATTTGGCAAAGTGAGAGCATGCTCGCCCTTGCCGTCCAACACGACGTAGACGGTGCCGTTGAACTCCGAATCACTCACGAAGCCCCCTCTTCGTCCAAAATGATCCTGCTTTTCGATGGCATCCTTCCGACGAGCCGCAGGCTTGTTGAGATCGAGACTGTTTATTTGGACCGCATCGCCGGCATCAGGACCCTCACAGGGGAACTTCCGGTTCGTATTTGGGGTGACGATCCCCGGCAGCCTGAACACGTTGTGATCGAATGCCTTGGGCTGGTGGAGCTCACATAGCGCGAATTCCGAGCGCGTTCAACGTGCCGCAAAGACCATCATGGCGTTCCGTAGAATGTCCCGTTTAGAGGACGTGCACGTGAGACTTGCACGTGAGGATATCGTCGGGGTAGTGAGGGGTGAGCTCTTCGCGCACAGCCCCGTCGCTCCTGTCGGGGATTCGTTTCGATGGGAGTGCTATGTCTGGTGTTCAGGTCCATCCGGATGTCGCCATGGTGATGAGGGTTCTCGGCGACCTCGGCCTCGTCTGTTCCTCCGCCAAAGTCGAGGTCGACAACGCTGAGTACGGTGCCGCGATCTCGGCAATCGGTCGGTCTCCGGTTCGCTTCAGGGTCGGAAAGCTGACCCCGACGAAGGTGGGCTTGTTCGTGACAGTGTGGCGGCGCTCTCTCGATGGGTCGACCGAACCTCTGCCTGCGGAGGAGTACAGCGACGTGCTGGTGATCTGCGTGCGGGAGGATTCCCGAGTCGGAGCATTCGCTTTTCCGAAGGCGGCGCTCGTCAAGCATGGCGTCGTGTCCGTGGGCGGCGCCGGAGGCAAGCGAGGGTTCCGCGTGTATCCGCCGTGGTCAGCTACGACGAATCGGCAGGCGAAAAAATCCCAGCAGTGGCAGTGTAATTACTTCTTCGAGATGGCTGACGGATCCGCCATCGATGCGCAGCGAGCCAGTCGACTCTTCGTTGTGGCCTAGACGGATTCGGCGACATTCGGTCAGGCCAGCTCAGGTGGCGGGCCGTCGTCGGGACACCCCGCAAGGCCCGGAATGCGACCGCTATTCGGGCGTCTCGTTCTGTTCTCTTTGGGCGAGCCGCTGGAGTTGCCATCTATGCACGTCGGGCAGCCAATCCAACGTGGCCGATGGACCGACCCGCGCGTCGTCAGTAACACCACCGTCTCGCAGGGCCTGCACGTACGCGCGATCCTGTTTGATACGTGCTCGTAGCTGCTCAGCTCCGCCGACTGAGCCGTGACCGGGGATGACGGCATCAACGTCGTCGGCCACGCTGTCAAACAGCCGCAACGCGGCGAGGTAGTCCCCGAGCGGATCCGCGACCTCGAGGTCGAGGAACGGCATCAGGATGTCAGAAAGCATGTCGCCGGCGACGAGGACGCCGCGCTCCTCGATCAACAGCGCCGCATGGCCTGGGGCATGGGCCTGATGCTCAATGATCCGGACTGTGGGGCCATCCCAAGGAATCTGCGCAGTATCGGCGGGCAGACCGGTAATGAGACCGAGCAGATCCATCGGGATGTCCTCGGCGTACTCCGGCGGCAGCCCCTCGGCGACGCGGTCCCTCCAGTCCGCGTTCGACAGCAGATCCCGGATGGAGGCCGCGCAGCGGGCGGTACCGTAACGGGGCGCATCGCCGAAGTTCGCGTGCCACAGCACGTGGTCCCAATCCGGATGCGTGGAGAATCCTGCCACGACGGGCTGCCCCAGCTCGCGAAGGTCGTCCGCGAGGGCCGCCATTTCGTCGCCGGTTATGCCCGGGTCGATGAGCAACACACCGTCCCGGCCCTGTACGACAACGGAATTGCTCTGGATGAACTCGCTCTCGTGAACCAGAACGCCCTCAGCGACTTCCTTCAGCATGAATTGCCTTCCGCCTGTGGTTTGCAACCCCTTCTCGAGACGGTATTAGCTGGCGGTAGTAGATTGCAAGCACTATGGGCGAAGCGGGTGAGCCGCAGTCGGGGCTTCCGGGACGTTCTGTTCGATCCCAACCGTCATCTAGTGGAATCACCCCAACGGTGCTTTCGTTGACCTACACAGCTACAGCTGGGGAGTCATATGAAACGTCATCTGGATTCTTGGAATGTTCGCCAGGTCCTTGCTGTCTCACTCGCGATAGTTGCGTCCTTGGTTCTCTTACTGATTCCCATGTACACCCAGGTAAAACTAGCGTCTGGTGGGCCGGAGCAGGTTAGTCATCCGACCCTGCTTGAGACAGTAGGGCCGTCTATCTTCGTGTCGTTGCTCATCCCCGTGGCACTGACCGCGCTTCCTCTCCTGCTACGAGGGCGTGCGCGGACTCCTGTGTCGGTCGCGACTACTGTCGCTCTTGTTGTCTTCGTAGTCATCGGCTCCGCAAGCATCGGCTGGTTCTACGTCCCAGCCCTAGCCGCCGCCGTGGCAGCCGTTGTTGCCTCGACGGGGAGACACGCAGGACTCCAAGTTCGCCCTAACTAATCGGCCTCAATCGCTGGATATGCTGTGGAGTCCCGATAGAGGAACCCGGAACGGACAAGCTCGAGTGCACGAAAGGGATCCTCAACCGGCTTTTCCTCGCGTGGTTCGCGTCGTCGGCATCGATTAGGGTGTCGGTATGGAGTGCCGGATCAACGAAGCCCTGGTCCATTACGTCGAGCATGGCGTCGGCGTGCCGCTCGTGGCGTTGCACGGCGCCGGTGTTGATCATCGCGAGATCGAGGCGGCGATCGAGGCCATCGTTCCCGACACGCGATACCGGCGGATCTATCCGGATCTGCCGGGGATGGGCCTCTCGACGGCCGACGGCCTGACCTGCAACGACGATGTCGTGACGCTGCTCGGCGATTTCATCGATCACCTGGGCGCGGGACCGGTGATGCTGCTCGGGCACTCCTACGGCGCCTATCTGGCTCGTGGAGTGGCCGCACGGCGACCAGACACCGTGCTCGGTCTGGCGTTGTTGTGCCCCGTCGCCGAGCGGTCGGGTAGCGTGCCTGGCCACGAGGTGGTCCGCCAGGACGCCGACGCGTACGACGAACTCGACCCTGCACAGCGGGCGGGGTTCGAGGACTACTTTGCCTTGCGAACACAGGCCACGGCTCGCCGGTACCGCGACCGCGTTGCGCCGAGTACGGCGCTTGTGGACGAGGCTGCGCTGGGGCGCATCTTCGCCGGGTGGACGGTCGACGTCGGGTCGACCGGGTTCTCTGCGCCGACCTTGGTCGTGGCGGGACGATGCGATTCGGTCGTCGGGTATGCCGACGCGGCCGCATTGCTCGAACGCTACCCGCACGCCACCCTGGCTGTCATCGAGGACGCCGGCCATGCGCTCATGCACGAGCGGCCCGAACTACTCGCAGCGTTGTTCGGCGACTGGCTCGATCGAGCTCGACCAGAAGACGAGTGACCGACCTTGCTGCAATTCATCATGGCGTGACTGACAAGGGGAACCTCATACGGTGCATTGGAGCCGCTGCCGCAACGGGCGTTGCGCTAGCTTTGGTCGTGATGGGTCTGCGCCCGGGGGAAATCGCATCCCGGCTCGGGATCGAGGCGAACGCTCTCTCCGCGCTGACGGCCCGCGCCGGATCGACGGAATCCGCCACTGGCGCTCGGAGTTCCGAGTGGAGACGCCCGGCGTTTCCGCTCACCAATAAAAGTGATTTGACTCACATCCAACTCTGCAATAACCTTGTTGTTAGCGCTAACAACAAGGAGACGGAACAAGGCTTCCGGCACATTGAACTCCGCGCCTGTGTTGGTAGCTCTTCAGGTGTCTAGGGCTCGGGCCCTGCACACCAAAGCAGTACCGCTCCACCGGCAAGCGCAGACGCCTGCCGACCCAGCACCACTTCGCGGACAAGCTTCCGCGGGAGGAGAAATCGTGAGAATTAGGAAATTCCTGGGCGCCGTCGCCGTCGTCCTCGCAGTCACTGTGGGTGCCACGGGGTGCGGAAGCCGGGGTGGCGCATCCACCCCGGACGCCACTGCGAATCCCAGTGAATCCCTGGTGGGTATTTCGATGCCCACCCAGACGTCCGAGCGTTGGATCGCCGATGGCGGAAACGTGGAAAAGTCCTTGAAGGGACTTGGTTACAAGACTGACCTGCAGTTCGCCAACGACGATATCCCCACGCAGGTATCGCAGATCGAGAACATGCTGACCAAGGGTGCCAAGGCGCTCATTGTCGCCGCCATCGACGGCACCACCCTGACCGATGTGCTGGCCAAGGCGAAGGAGCAGAACGTCAAGGTCATCGCCTACGACCGCCTCATCAACGGCACGCCGAACGTTGATTTCTACACCACGTTCGATAACTACACGGTGGGTGTGCAGCAGGCAACGTCGCTGCTGACCGGGCTGGGCCTGGTTGATGCCAGCGGCAAGAAGGTGGAGGGCAAGGGCCCGTTCAACGTTGAGCTTTTCGCCGGCAGCCCGGATGACAACAACGCCAACTTCTTCTGGACCGGCGCCATGGACACGCTGAAGCCGTACCTGGACGCCGGAAACCTCAAGGTCCCCAGCGGCCAGACCAAGTTCGAGCAGGCAGCCATCCTGCGCTGGCAGGCCCCCGTTGCCCAGAAGCGGATGGAGGACATCCTCACCGCGGCCTACAGCTCCGGGACCAAGCTCGACGGTGTGCTCTCCCCCTATGACGGCCTCTCCATCGGCATCATCTCGGCCCTGACCAGCACCGGCGGCTACGTCAAGGGTGACCTGCCGGTCGTCACGGGCCAGGACGCTGAGAAGGGCTCCGTGAAGTCCATCATCGCCGGTGAGCAGTACTCCACCATCTTCAAGGACACCCGCCAGCTGGGTTCCCAGGCCGTGAAGATGGTCGACGCCCTGCTGAAGGGCCAGGAGCCGGAGGTCAACGACACCAAGACCTACAACAACAAGGTCAAGGTGGTTCCGGCCTACCTGCTCAAGTCCGTGATCATCACTGCGGAAAACTACAAGAAGGAACTCATCGACTCCGGCTACTACACCGACGCCGACGTCAAGTAACCATCTTGCGGGGTTGCGGCCGGCCGCACGGCCTGGCCGCAACCCCTTCCCGTAGACCCCTGCAGCCGCAGGCCGGTCCAGTTTTCCAACCAGTCAGTGGGAATTGACGATGAACACACCCATTCTTCAAATGCGAGGAATCACCAAAACCTTTCCGGGCGTGAAGGCCCTGCAGGATGTCACCCTTGACGTGAACCGTGGCGAGGTCCACGCCATTTGCGGAGAGAACGGGGCGGGCAAGTCCACCCTGATGAAAGTCCTGTCCGGGGTCTACCCGCACAACTCCTTCGACGGGGACATCCTTTTCGAAAACGAGCCCTGCAACTTCTCCAGCATCAACGACAGCGAGAAACGCGGCATCGTCATCATCCACCAGGAGCTCGCCCTGAGCCCCTACCTCTCGATCGCCGAAAACATCTACCTCGGAAACGAGCAGGCCAAGAACGGCTGGGTGGACTGGCGGAAGACCAACCTGGAGGCCGCCAAACTGCTGGCCAGGGTGGGCCTGAGCGAAAACCCCATCACACCGGTCCAGCACATCAGCGTGGGCAAGCAGCAGTTGGTGGAAATCGCCAAGGCGCTCTCGAAGGAAGTCAAGCTCCTCATCCTGGACGAGCCCACCGCCGCGCTCAACGACGAGGACTCCGGCCACCTCCTGGACCTGATCCTGCATCTGAAGGGCCAGGGCATCACCAGCATCATCATCAGCCACAAACTCAACGAAATCCGCAGAGTCGCAGACGCCGTCACCATCATCCGCGACGGCAAAACCATCGAGACGCTCCGGCTCGATGAAGGCCAGATCACGCAGGAACGGATTATCCGCGGCATGGTGGGCCGGGACCTGGAAAGCCTCTACCCGGACCGGGACCCGAAGATCGGGGAGGAAGTCCTGCGGATCGAGGACTGGTCCGTCAGGCACCCCCAGGACCACACACGCATGGTGGTGCACAACGCCAGCCTCAACGTCCGCAAGGGCGAAGTGGTGGGCCTCGCAGGCCTGATGGGAGCGGGCCGGACCGAGCTGGCCATGAGCGTTTTCGGACGCACTTACGGCACGGCGGTGTCCGGGAAGGTGTACAAGTACGGCAAGGAAATCAACACCTCCACGGTGTCTCAGGCGATCGGGCACGGGATCGCGTATGCCACCGAAGACCGGAAGCACTACGGCCTGAACCTCATTGAGGATATCCAGCGGAACATCTCCATGGCCGCGCTCCGCAAGCTGGTCAAGGGCGGCTGGGTGGACAAGAACCGGGAAACGGTGGTGGCCAACGGCTACCGCAAGAGCATGAACATCAAGGCGCCCTCAGTTGCTGCCATCACCGGCAAACTGTCCGGCGGAAACCAGCAGAAGGTGGTGCTAAGCAAGTGGATGTTCTCGGACCCGGACGTGCTGATCCTCGATGAGCCCACCCGCGGGATCGACGTCGGCGCCAAATTCGAGATCTACACGATCATCGCCAGGCTCGCGGCGGAGGGAAAAGCTGTCATTGTCATCTCCTCGGAACTGCCCGAACTCCTCGGCATCTGCGACAGGATCTACACCCTGTCGGCCGGCCATATCACCGGCGAGGTGCCCATCGCCGAAGCATCCCAGGAAACCCTCATGCACTACATGACCAAAGAGAAGGAATAGGACCATGTCCGCCCTACGAGAATCCCTCGGCTTCCTGACAAGCCGCCTCCGGCAGGTTGGCATCTTCGTTGCCCTGATCCTGATCGTCCTGCTGTTCCAGATACTGACCAACGGCATCCTCCTGGAGCCGCAGAACGTCACCAACCTGGTGGTCCAGAACAGCTACATCCTCATCCTCGCCATCGGCATGGTCATGGTGATTATTGCCGGCCACATCGACCTCTCGGTGGGATCGATCGCCGGCTTCATCGGCGCCGTTGCCGGCGTCATGATGGTCCACTGGGGCTGGGCCTGGTGGCTGGCCATCCCGGCCTGCCTCCTGGTGGGAGCGCTCGTCGGGGCGTGGCAGGGATACTGGATCGCCTACGTCGGCATCCCGGCGTTCATCGTCACGCTCGCCGGCATGCTGATCTTCCGCGGCCTGACCCTGATCACCCTGAAGAACCAGCAGATCACCCCGTTCCCCTCCGAACTCCGGGCCCTGGGCGGCGGCTTCCTCCCGGACATCTCCGGGGGCACGTCAGTGCTGGAATGGCTGACCGTCATCCTGGGCGTGGGCGCCACTGTTGCGCTGCTCATCCAGGCGCTCAAGGAACGCCGGATCCGCAAAAAGTTCGACCTCGAAAACGAACCCATGGCCTGGTTCGCGACCAAGACCACCTTCGTTGCCCTGCTCATGCTGATCATCACGTTCCTCCTCGCAAGCTACCGGGGCACCCCGATCGTCCTGATCGTGCTGGCAGTCCTGGTGATCGTGTACACGGCGCTGATGAACAACAGCGTCTTCGGCCGCCACACCTACGCGATCGGCGGCAACCTGCACGCAGCAGAGCTGTCCGGGGTCAAGACCAAAGCCGTCACCTTCCGGCTCTTCGTCAACATGGGCGTCCTGGCGGCACTGGCAGGCCTGGTGTTCACGGCAAGGCTCAACTCGGCACAGCCAGCCGGCGGCACCGGCTTCGAACTGGACTCCATCGCCGCTGCATTCATCGGCGGCGCCGCAGTCCAGGGCGGCATCGGCACGGTGGCCGGCGCCATGATCGGTGGCCTGATCATGGGCGTGCTGAACAACGGCATGTCCATTCTGGGCCTGGGCACCGACTACCAGCAGCTCATCAAGGGGCTGGTCCTCCTGCTGGCCGTCGGCTTCGACATCTTCAACAAGAACCGCAGCGGTGGCGGCGGCAGCACTATCGGGAAGCGGTTCAAGTTCAGGACGTCCCCGCCGGCCACCACGGAATCCCTGGCACCCGCAGGGACGACGGACCCGTCGAAGGATCGCCCGGTCCCCGTTTCCGCAGCCAAGCCTGAGTAACCAAGAAACTTACCGCAACAATTAACAAGGAACCGATATGTCTACCCCCATGGACCGCATTGAGATAGATGTCGCCAGCCGGCGCCTTCTGGACGAAGAGCTGGATGCCGCCGTCCGGCGCCTTCAGGAAGTCGCCCTCCTGACAGGCACGCACGGCATCCTGGTGACCCGGGTTGCTCCTGGCCGCTACACCGCAACACTGTCAGACCAGGTTCCTTTCGGGATGACCCGCGAACTGGTTTGCTGAAGGCTGGCGGAATCGTGGACGAAGCCACCGGAGACTGGGATCAGCTCATTGGCAGCTGGGTGGAACTGCGCTCTGGGGGGAGCGTTGTCCGTACCGGCGAAGTTGAGGCCGTTGCAGGGGACTCGTCAGTGATGTGGCTGAAGTGCAACGGCAACCACGGCCGGCAAATGGTGGCCAAGACGGACAGCTACGAGGTTCAGCCGCAAGGGCAAACCAACAAGCCCTAGACGCTGGCGGCCGCCCCGGACACGCGCACGGCAACCTGTCCACTCCCCGGCGCCAACTGCGACGCTGCGGCTTCGTCAGCCACCACCGTCACGTGCGGGTGCAGCTGCAGGACCGACCCCGGGCAGTCAGCGGTGACGGGCCCGTTGAGGGCGGCGGCCAGGATGCCGGCCTTGTCCGCGCCGTTGACCACCAGCAGGAGGTGGCGGGCTTCCAAGATGGTGCCCAGACCCTGCGTGATGCAGCGGAGCGGCACTTCTTCCGGGGTGCTGAAGTAGCGGGCGTTCGCCTCGCGGGTGCGTTCCGTGAGGACTTCCACGCGGGTCCGGGAGTCCAGGGCGGAGCCGGGCTCGTTGAAGGCCAGGTGGCCGTTGTGGCCGATGCCGAGGATCTGCACGTCGACGCCGCCAACGCCGGCAATGGCGGCGTCGTAGTCAGCGGCTGCGGCCTCGGGGTCCGCGGCGCTTCCGTCCGGCACGGCAACGTTGGCAGGATCCAGATGCAGCCGCCCAGTCACTTCGCGCCGGACAACTTCGGCGTAGCTTTCGGGATGTCCGGCGGGCAGGCCCACGTACTCGTCGAGGGCGAAGGCACGGACGGAGGACATGTCGAGCCGGTGGTTGGCGAGCGCCGCGTAGATGGGCAGCGGCGATCCGCCCGTGGCCACGCCCAGGACGGCGTCGGGCTTGCTGCGAATGACGGCAGCGAGGATCCCGGCGGCTACGGAACCGGTGGCTGAGGCGGTAGGCACAACGAAAATTTCCACAACAAGGGCACTCTCTACGAAAAGGGCAGGGTTAAGTCCGCCCGGGGCGCGGGCGGCGGAGGGAAAAGAGGCTAGGCGGCCGCGACGTCCTTGAGTTTCAGGCGGATGCCGTCAAAGTGGCGCTGCAGGCGTTCGGACGCAAGTGCCTTGTCCTTGTTGGACACGGCCTCGAAGATGTCCCAGTGGTCCTGCGTCTGCTGCTCGAGGTTGACCGGACCGGTACCGATGGCCAGGTGGATCTTGCGGTAAACCTGCCAGAACACATCCATGAGGTTGATGAGCAGCTCATTGTTCAGGGGGGCGTACAGGCGGCGGTGGAATTCGGCGTCGTGCTCATGCAGCGGCTCCCCCTTCATGGCCGCGTCCTCCATGGCTTCCATGGTGGAGCGCAGGTCAGCCACGTGCTCGTCGGTGAGCAGGTCAATGGCCGGTCCGATCAGCCCGGACTCAAGGGCCTGGCGCACATCGATGAGCTCCATGGCTTCCTCGCCCTTGTGGCGGAGGGACAGCCGGCCGCGGAACGTCAGGCCGGACACCAGGGCGCTGAAGTTGTTGGGTGCAACGAACATGCCAAAGCCATGCCGGATCTCGATGACGCCCAGTGCCTGCAGTACTTTCAGGGACTCGCGGACGGTGTTGCGGCCCACGCCGAGCTCGGCGGAGAGCTCACTTTCGGTGGGCAGCGCGTCACCGACGTCAAGGCCGCGGTCCAGAATGAGGTCCATGATCCGCGTCTGCAGGGCATGCGAACGGAGCTGCGCACTGAAACGGGCGGGCGATACTTCTTGCGATGCGATGGCCACGTGGGTCTCCTCCTTGCCGCGCTTAAGGGTCGCGACTTGTCCTACATCTCAAGGGTACAGGAGATGGGACGTCCAATGTCTAGATATTGGGAACGTATTTTTTGAGCAGTTCCAACCCTGAGGGACCGAATCTAACCCAGGAGCGCCGAATCTAACCCAAAAGGGACCGAACAAGCTCGCGGCACGCCCGGTAACCAGGCGTTTTGGGGTCGATCAGGGCGTAATGGTCCCCGGGAACCCTCACCAGCCGCGTCTCCATGTTTGCTGTGGTTCCGGCGTTCACATAGGACTCGGACTGACCCAGGGGAACCGTGGTGTCCCCGGATCCATGGACAGCGATCACCGGCACGGCCAGCGGAAGGGCGGTCATGGGGTCGGCGTATTTGTAGCGGTGCGGATATTTCGACGACGACCCGCCCAGGAGGTTGCTCACCGCACCGTTGCTGAGGTTCAGCTTCTCCGCCTCGGCCAGGTTGAGCAGGCCAGACTGGCTGACCACTCCGGTGAGGTGCACCGCGGAGGCATCTGAGGTGCGGGGCACCTGGCGGTCAGCATCCGGCATTCCCAGCTGGGCAAGCTTGCCCCGGCCGGCAGCCCAGGCGGCCAGATGCCCGCCGGCTGAATGGCCCAGCGCCACCACCGGACCCAGGTTCAGGGCATGCTTTGCCGCGAGGTCACCCAGCTTGTCGATACCGGCCAGCACGTCAATGAAGGTGTTTGGCCAGCCGCCGCCGTTTCCGGCCCGGCGGTATTCAAGGTTCCAGGCGGCCATGCCATGGGCGGCCAGGTCCTTGGCGATGGGCTCCCCCAGCTCTGCGCCGTACTGCGAGCGCCAGTAGCCGCCATGGATCACCACCACCACGCCGCGGTGCTCGGCGCCGGCCGGCAGCTCCGGCAGGAAAAGCTCGCCCCACTGGCTGGCGTCCTCGCCGTACTGGTACTTGTGCCGCTTCACTGCATCCCCCTTGGCACCGCCACCGGCGGTACCGTCCCGCTCGGCGCCGGGCGAACACGCGGCGCCGAGAGTGCCAACGGCCGCCGCGGCCGCCGCACCAACCAGCGCGCGAAAGACAAACGTCCGACGCCGCAGATCAGCCATGTGCCGAGCCTACAGCGTGGTGCCTCCCGGCAAAGTCGCCGAGCAGGAAACCGGTAAATCTGTGCCGTGGATTCCATCAACTCCTACAACGCAGCCGTTTTCTCCGAACGCAGCTACGCCAGCCAGGTCCTGGGATTCCTGGCAAACATCCGCAAAGCCCATCCCCTGGCGCCGGTTGCCGTCATCACCCCCATGCCGTCGCTGCCCCGGGAGGAACTGCCCAACGCCGTCGGGATGACCTTAAGGGACTACCGGAACGCAACAGCCGCCGTCGTGCGTGTCCTGCGGGAACGCGGCGACCACGGGTTCCACTGCCTGGACGGCGCCGCCGTCTTCACTCCCGGCGAAGCCGCCGAACTGATGCCGGATACGCTCCACCCCGACAATACGGGCTACCGGCTGATGGCTGCACGGCTGGGTCCGCAGCTCGCCGCCGTGGCGGACGCGCACTGAATACATTGGCGCCGTGCCACTCCCGGCTGCTAATACTTCACCGGGCCCACCGGCGGCTGCCCTGGAAGGGCGTAGTGTCGGTAGTAGGAGATTTCGGGGTGGCATATGTAGGTCCGGGGTTGAATATACGGGCCGCGCGCGAAGAGAGCGCACAGCCGCCAGCCGGGTCGTGTGACCCCGGCGATGCTTGGAATTGAGGCCGCATGGCCGAGAATGACGCCCTGCCGACGGCGAAGCAATTACAGGACCTGCTTCTTGAGAGTCCGGGTTTCACCGAATTCCTCCTGGGACTGACCGCGATCTCCGCGTCCTTGCTGGGCGGGGACACGCCCCTGCTCTGTGCCATCACGGTGGAACGGGAGACCGGGCCAGCGACGGTAGCCAGCAGCACGGAGACGGCCCGGAGCCTGGACGAACGCCAGTACGCCTTCGACGACGGCCCCTGCCTGACGGCGCTGCGGGAGCAGCGCACAGTCCTCATCCGTGATCTTCAGGCGGACGAGAGTTGGGCCTGGTATGCCGGGGCGGTCGCAGACGAAGGCATCCGGACAATCCTGGCCGTCCCCATCCCCACCGACAACGGTTCCCGCTCCGCCCTTAACTGCTACTCAACCCAGCTGAATACGTTTGCCCCGGACACGGTGACCGCCATTGAGGAGCACGCTGCATCGCTTTCCCGGATTCTGCGGCTGGCAATCCGTGTGCACCCTTCGGACCCCTACCCGGAGCATTTGAGGTCGGCGCTGCGGTCCCGGGCCGTTGTGGACTCGGCCGTTGCCCTGATCATGGTGCAGAACCGCTGCAGCCATGAAACCGCCGTCAAGCTCCTGCACCTGGCTTCCCGCAGCAGCAACCGCCGGCTGCATGACATCGCCGAGGACATCCTGCACCACGCCTCGGATATCCCCGTCATCACCGGAGGCGGAGAGAAATGATGGACGACGGCGGATTGGGCACCCCCCAGCCTGCCTTCGAGGCGGACCAGCGCAAGCTTGCGGCCGCCCAGTTCCAGAGCGGGAACATCAGTCTCCCCGGGCTATGGACCTACTACTACGGGATCGGCGGAAACGTCGATCAGCTCGGGGTGGACGCCTATCTGCACGAGCTGGTGGAGTTGGCCCCACTGCAGATGGATCTCATCCAGGCCGCCATCAAGGAGATCACGGCGGACGGACCGGGAAGTGCACATGTCCCAGGACTTTGATATCCGAGAACCCGAATCCGGCAACGTTGGACGCGCCGGCGCCCACCTGCACGAGTTTGTGCTCCACCTGCAGGACCTCGTCCTGGCAAGCTCCGACGTCCGTGAATTCCTGACGGACACCGCCGCGATTTTTGCCACCCAGCTGTCGCAGCCAGGGAACCACTTGTCCTGCGGGATCACGGTAGTCCGGCAGAAGCGGCCGGTCGCTGCTGCCAGCAGTGACATGCGTGCGTGGAATCTGGACGAACTGCAAAACAGCATCGGCCATGGACCCTGCCTGACAGCCCTTCGGACAGAGTCGATGGTCCACGTCCCGGATCTGGACGCCGATGCCCGTTGGCCGAAATACAACGAGGCTGCCCGCCAGACGGGCATCGGCTCCATCCTGGCAGTACCAATGCATCTGCAGGCTCCTGCGCAGGCGGTGATCAACCTCTACTCCCCCAACACGGATGGCTTCCCGCAGTACGGGATTGATGCGGCTGTTGGCCTGGCGGGCATCGCCGCCAAGGCGCTGGACCTTGCCCTGAACATCGCACAGTTGCGCGACGCGCGTGACGACCTCGCCGCCGCCCTGAAATCCCGCACTGTCATTGACACGGCCATTGGGGCCATCATGGCGCAGAACCGGTGCAACCGCGATGCGGCATTCCAGATATTGGTCAAGGCCTCCAGTTACCGCAATATCAAGCTAAAGGAGGTGGCCGCCGGCATCATTTCCGGAATTGGCGGCGAACGGGACTTTCCCACCACCTACGATGAATAGCCAAACAGCCTGAATCCGTGCAGGTCCGGGCCCGCAGCCCACCACGCACGCTAGGATTTACCTGAAGCGCTGAACGGTCACAAACAGGCTCATCCGGCCCGCCGCAGGCCGGTCACGCAGAATGGCCGGAGGCAAAACCATGATCAAGAAGTTTCCCCTGGATGAACTATCCACTGCCTTGGGCAGGATCATGGGGCTGCTCCTCACGGAAGAAAAAGTGGACCACGCCGTCCAGCACCTCTCCCGCGCCGTTAGGGATTCCATCCCCCCATGCCCGCCCGGTCAGTTCCGGGTCTACCGACAGCATCGTTGAACGCGCCGACGCCCTTCAGTATGAACTGGTCCAGGGGCCCTGCCTGACAGCCTGGGCCACCCAACAGAGCATCCTCATCCATGACGTTGCAACTGAAGCCCGCTGGCCAAACTGGAGCGCCGCCGTCGTTGACATGCCAATCCGCTCAGTGATCAGCACCCCGCTGATCGCCGACGGGCAGGCTATAGGTGCAATGAAGATCTACGCGGCCTCCCCCGGCGCTTTCGAAGATGCCACCGCCGCCCTCATGGAGCTTTTTGCCTCCTGATTAACCGGGGCTGCGGAATACTCATGGAGCGCCACACCGTCACCGAGGACGCCGCCCTGCAGCAGCTGATGCGGCAGGCCCGTGCGACACGCAGCACGCTTAAGGAAGTCAGCACCATTGTCCTGGCTGGCGTGGCCTCCGACCCGCGCAGAGGCAGTAGTGATGGGCTTCGATAACAACGAACCGGAGCATCGCCGCAGGCTCCAAGCAGCATTGGCAGCAGCACAAGTCAGCACGGGTGACCTGTGGCTTTACTACTTCGGCATCGCCGGATCTGTGGGTGAGTATGAAGTGAGGCAAGTGAGAGAGCGTTGGTGACTTTCCTGCGTTAAGTGAGAGAGCGTTTGATGGCGCCGGGTGCGTTGCCGCCCAGCCGTGCGGTGACTTTGTCCGCCGCTGCCTTGCAGGATTCGCCGAGGCTCTCCAGGCGCTCCTTGGAGACGCGGAAACGCGGGGCCGGGATGAGGACTGCTGCCACAAGGTCGCCGCGGTGATCGTAGACGGGGGCGGCGACGCCGACTTCATCCAAGGAGGACTCGCCGTAGTTGATGGCCCACCCGCGGCGGGAGTCGTCTTTAAGGCGGAGCAGATAGTCCTCAAGGGAGGCCTCGTCCAGCCCGGGGTAGGTAATGGCTCCGCTGCGCAGGAGGGCACGCACCCTCTCCTCCGGTTGGACTCCAAGGAAAACCTGAACCGAGGAACTCAACGCGTCGCTGTAGCGGGCCCCCAGCGGCGCAGTGTGCTTGATCTGGTGGCGGCTGGCAATCTGCTCCACGCAGATCGACTCGTTGCCCTCCCACATCATCAGGGCACTGGTTTCACCGGTCAGTTCCGTGAGTTCGCGCAGGACCGGATAGGCGACCCGCCGCTCCTCCAGTTCGGCCAGCAACGGACCGGCGACGGCGATCAGGCCCAGTCCGAGGCGGAAACGGCGCGTGTCCGCATCGCGTTCCACGAGGTTTTCCTGTTCGAAGGTTGCCAGGATCCTTGACACGGTGCTCTTGTGCAGGCCCACCCGGCCGGCGATCTCCGTCACGCCAAGTAACGGCTCGTCGGCCGTGAATGATCGGAGGACGGCGATGGCGTTGACGATGACTGAGGCGCCCTTGGTGTCGCCCTTGCCGTTGGTGTCGCTGCCGTGGGTATCAATGGAATCTGGTGTGGTCATGATGCTCACTATCATTGCGCATAGTCAGCGGAAAGCGGCGCCGCGTCAGACACGGCGCCGCTCCCTGGTTGGAGGACTTAGGCTCCGATGATGTTGTACTCGGGGCCGAACGGGAACTTGGTGATGTTCTCGGCGCCGTCTTCGCCCACCACCAGGATGTCGTGCTCGCGGTAGCCGCCGGCGCCCGGCTGGCCATCCAGGACGGTAATCATGGGTTCCATGGAGACCACCATGCCCGGTTCCAGCACCGTGTCGATGTCCTCGCGAAGCTCCAGACCGGCTTCGCGGCCGTAATAGTGGCTGAGGACACCGAAGGAGTGTCCGTAGCCGAACGTCCGGTTGGCGAGGAGCCCGTGGCCCACGTAGATCTCGTTGAGCTCCGCGGCGATGTCCTTGCACACGGCGCCGGGCTTGATCAGCTCAAGGCCGCGCTTGTGGACCTCCACGTTGATGTTCCACAGTTCCAGCGAGCGGGCATCTGGTTCGCCGTAGAAGAGCGTCCGTTCCAGTGCCGTGTAGTAGCCGGAGGTCATGGGGAAGCAGTTCAGGGACAGGATGTCGTGTTCCTTGATCTTGCGCGTGGTGGCCCAGTTGTGGGCGCCGTCGGTGTTGATGCCGGACTGGAACCAGACCCAGGTGTCCCGGATTTCGGAGTTGGGGAACGTCCGGGCGATCTCGTGGACCATGGCCTCGGTGCCGATCAGGGCCACCTCGTATTCCATGATGCCGGCGGTGATGGCGTTGCGGATGGCTTCGCCGCCGAGGTCGCCGATCCGGGCACCGTGCTTGATGACCTCGATTTCCTCCGCTGACTTGATCATGCGCTGGCGCATCGCAGCCTGGGCCACGTCCACGAGCGTGGCGCCGGAGAAGGCGGCCTGGATCTTGTTGCAGTTGTCCAGCGGCAGCGAGTCGTCTTCCACGCCGAGCCGGCGCGGGTTGATCCCGCGCGTCCGCAGGACTTCCTGGATGGCGAAGATGTAGTTGTCCCGGCGCCAGTCCGTGTAGATGATGTTGTCGCCGAAGCTGCGGCGCCAGGGCATGCCGGCGTCGATATTGGCGGTAACAGTGACGTTGTCATCCTTGGTGACCACCATGGCGTAGGGGCGGCCGAACGTGGTGAACAGGAAGTCGGAGTAGTACTTGATGGAGTGGTAGCTGGTGAGGACGACGGCGTCCAGTTCCTTCTCTGCCATGATGCGTCGGAGGCCGGCGAGACGGCGCTCGAACTCGGCGTCAGAGAAGGTGAGGCTGACTTTCTCGCCGTTCTTCAGTACCTTGAGCCGCTCCAGTTCGGCGACGGACGTTGCGTTCTCGGATGTTGTGGTGGTCATGGTGGTGCCTTTCTGTGGTGCAGTTACTTGAGGTGGGAAGAAGAAGTCGGTTAGTCGTGGCGCAATGGCTCTTTGCAGGTTTCTCTGGAAAGGGCGACGGCGACCAGCGAGATGGCCGCCGCAGCGACGAGGTACCACGCCGGCGCGAGGTCGTTGGCCGTGGCCGCGATCAGGAGCGTGGCCATGAACGGGGCGGTGCCGCCGAAGAGGGCGTTGGAGAGGTTGAAGCTGACCGCGAAGCCGCTGTAGCGGACGCGCGTGGGGAACATTTCGGCCAGGAAGCTGGGAAGTGTTCCGTCGTTGAGCTTGAGCATCGCGCCCAGCAGGATCTGCACAAGCACGATGACCAGGAAGTTCCCGGTTCCCAGCAGTGCGAAGGCGGGCACGGTCAGCACAATAAAGGCGATGGATGCACTGATCAGCACCTTCTTGCGTCCGTAGCGGTCCGAGAGCATCCCCGTGAGGAAGATGAACCCGATGTACGTGACCAGCGCGATGGTCGTCGCAAGGAACGATTCGGTTTCGCCAAGGCCCAGTTCCGAGGACAAATAGGTGGGCATGTAGCTGAGGATGACGTAGAACCCGACGGCGTTGAGCAGCACGGCTCCGACGGCCTGCAGCAGCTGCCGCCAGTGGTTCCGGAACAGGCTGGACACGGGCGCCTTGATTGCCTCGTCCTCCGCTGCCAGCTCGCGGAACACCGGGGTGTCTTCGAGCTTGGTCCGGATGTAGCGTCCGATCAGGCCCATCGGGGCTGCGAGCAGGAACGGCAGGCGCCAACCCCAGCTTTGCATGGCATCGGAACTCAGAAGGACTGTCAACAGGCCTGCGATCAAGGAGCCGAGGAGCAGGCCGGCCGCGGTACTGGCGGGAACAACCGCGGCGTATAGGCCGCGCTTGTTGGCCGGAGCGTACTCGACCAGGAAGGCCGACGCTCCAGCGTATTCACCAGAGGCGGAGAAGCCCTGCGCTACCCGGATGACCAGAAGCAGGATGGGAGCCCAGATGCCGATCGTGGCATAGCCCGGAATGAGGGCTATGCAGAAGGTTGCTCCTGACATGATCAGGATGGACAGCGAAAGTGCAGTCCGCCGGCCCACCCTGTCACCGATGTGGCCCCAGACGAACCCGCCGAGCGGGCGTACCAGGAATGAAATCGCGAACAGGGCGAAGGTCAGCAGGAGCCCGGTCTGGGGATCTGATTCAGGAAAGAACACTGTGGCGATCGTGACGGCAAGGTAGCCGTAGACGGCGTAGTCGAACCATTCAACGAAGTTGCCGATGAAGCTGGCCGCGATGACCCTGCGGCGGGTTTCCCTGCTGACGACGTCGTCAGCAGGCGCGGCGCCCTGACTGGCCGTTGTCCGGTGAGGAGCCAGGGAGGAAGTTTCGTTACTCATGTATCCACCAAGTTGCTTGGGGTTGCATTCAGCGCAACGCTGTTGCAACAGACTAAGCGTGATAAGCAGCACAGTCAATGCCTCTTTGCGATTCACGTCACGCCGCTTTTTTCGAGGTCGATAGCCACCTTTCCCGTGACGCGACGCAATGGAGGTCCTGCAAGTAGTTGCGTAGGATGAAGCCATGTTGCAATGGAGGCAGGCGCCCGCGTCCCCACTCGGGCTGCGGGCCAGTGCAGCCTACGAGCGCCATCAGGGAACGGCTGCTGCCACTGCCGGCCGAAACCGTGGTCCGCACCGGCCATGGCGACAACACCAGCATCGGGGCCGAGCGGAAGACCCTGGCACAGCTGGCCCAGTGAGACCATCCCACCAACACGCGTGTGATCCAGTGAAAGCAGTCATGGTTGCCCTGGAGCCCGCCGTGGCCCAGGCCGGTGTGACGCGGACGGCGTAGTCCCTGCTGCGGCTAAATCGGCAGGGCGGTTTTGACTGCCCGGGCTGTGCCTGGCCGGAATCGGCCACGCACCGGAAAGCGGCCGAGTTCTTCGGGGCAATCCACTTTCTCAAACTGGCTCTATTTTTCCAGTCCAGTTCGCCGCTACGGTGGGAGGCATGCACATACCCCTGATCCAGATCGATGCCTTCGCCACCAAGCCTTTCGAAGGCAATCCAGCAGCCGTGATGCCACTGGACGGCTGGCTGGAAGATAGTGTCCTCCAGCAGCTCGCAGGGGAGAACAACCTCTCCGAGACGGCATTCGTTGTGGCGCATATCCCCGCCGAGGCCCCACCCTTCGACCTGGCACAGCCGGCCTACCACCTCCGCTGGTTCACACCGGCAATTGAAGTGGACCTCTGCGGTCACGCCACGCTGGCAACGGCCTCCTACCTCTTCACGGACGTCCATCCTGACGCCAACCGGCTGCAGTTCTGGAGCCGCAGCGGCTGGCTTTTTGTGGAGCGCGACGGTGACGGCTTCATCCTGGACTTCCCGTCCGAGATGCCCGAACCGGTGGCCGTGGACCCCTCGGTCACCGAAGCCCTCGGCGTTCCGGCACTCGAGGCTTTCCTGGCAACCGACCTCATCCATGTCGTCAAGGATGCAGAGGCTGTGCGCACCCTGACCCCCGATTTCGGGGCGCTTGCGAAGCTGCCGGTTCGCGGCGTCGTTGTTACCGCTGCGGGTGGCGGTACCGGCCACGACTTCGTCTCACGGTTCTTCGGTGCCCGGGCCGGCATCGACGAGGACCCGGTGACCGGGTCGGCGCACTCCCAGCTGGCACCGCTCTGGGCGGGCCGGTTGGGCAGCACGGTGCTGGCTGGCCGCCAGCTCTCGGAACGTGGTGGGACCGTGCTCTGCCGTGTGGAAGGGGAGCGCACCCTGCTCTCCGGCACGTGCGTGCGGTACCTCGAAGGTATTGTGCACCTGGCCGGCTAGGTCCTGGCCAGCTAGGTTCGTTCCGCGCGCCGGTGGGTGAGCCTGTCCAAACCCCGCCCGACACGTGGGCTTCCGCCTTCCTCCCGGGACGCCACAATAACGGATGCCACAGTCTCGAGCCGTGGGTGAAGTTCGTCGCCGTCTTCCACCACGCCTGTCTGCCACCACAGCTTCAGCCCCTCCGGGACAACCTCCAGGCTGGCCAGGTTGTTGTTGAACCAGGGTCCCTCGACGCGTTTCCAGCGGAAGGGCGGATCCGGCACCCGCGCCGAGCGGGCCACCATGGCACCTACCGGTGAAGCCAGGCCGTAGGCCATGACGGCCCCGAAGTACCTCATCAGCCGGGGAAGGGGGTTGCGGATCGGGGAACAGACTGCCTGGATGATCCGGCTGCCCGAGGAGCGTTCCACCTCCACGACGTAGGAGAAATGGACGTCCCCGGACAGGAAGGTCACTGTCTCGGGTGACGGGCCACGCTTGCCATCGGCGACCTCGGCCGCCATGGCAGCCACGTCCTGGAAGCTTTTTTGGAAGGCGCCCCAGTGTTCCAGGTCCACCGCCTGGCGCAGCTTCTCGCCAGCCCGGGCGGGGAACTTCCCCCACGCGCCTTCCGATATGGCCTCATTCCACGACTCAACGTGGTGCAGGCCCATCGGCAGCAGGAAAGGCAGGGATGTGGCCACGAGCAAGTGCCGGAATCCGCCTCGCATCCGGCCGTCGAGCCAGGCCATCTCCTCATCATCAAGCAGGGCGCGGGCTTCCGGCACCAGCTTCCTGGCGGCTCGGGAGTCAACCACTATCAACCGTGTGTCCCCGAAGTCCCGGCAGAAGCTCCACCTGTAGGATTCCGGGTCCCGGTCTGCGCGTTCAGCGAAGCTGTCCAGTTCCGCGCTGAGGTCGAGTTCAGCCTCGCTCCGGTGCCGGGCGATCCGCTGCCAGATGGCATCGGTAAGCCGGTCCTGTGGCGAGAGGTTGCCCAGATGCTGGTAAACCCAGTAGGAGGCAAGCCCCGAGACAATCCGCCCGTGCCACCAAGTGGTGGCTTCCATCTCCCTTTTCCAGCTCAGCGAGGCGTTCCAGTCGTCGCGGATGTCGTGGTCGTCGAAGATCATCGCGCTGGGCAGGGTGGACAGCAGCCACCTGTTCGCCGGGTCGGACCAGGCGAGATTGTAGAGGTGGGCATATTCTTCGTAGTCTTTGAGCTCCTCGCCGGGCGGTTCGTCGATGTCGCGGCGGGCGCGGATGAATTGCTGCATCTGTTCGCTGGTCAGGTCGGCGTAGACCTGGTCTCCGAGGAAGGCCACGAGGTCCGGCCACGGCAGGTCAGCGTCGGACGCCATCGCCAGCGCGTAGGCGCGGAGCGAATCGACGCCGTGGGTCCGATTGCCGGTCGCGTCGTGCGGGACACTGGTCCGGCAGGAGCCGTAGGCCAGGCGCAGCGGCTTGCCGGGCTTCAGCGTCGCGATCACCGGCGGCGGAAACCCGGAATCCGGAGCCGGCCAGACCTGTTCGCCATCGATGTCCAGCGTGTAGGGCAGCACAGATCCCGGCTCCATCCCGTCCGCCTCCACCAGGGCATAGTGGTGGCCGTGCACGGCAAAGGTTCGGGCCTCCCAGCTGCGGTCACCGGCCCGGACGGAGACGCGGGAATCGCCTCGGGTCTCCACCCAGATGCTGGCAGAAGTCTCGTCCACATACCGCATCATGGGACCAAGCACCAGGGAAGTCGTCATCACTCAGTTGTACCCGTTCCGGCCCGCGGCAACCATGGGTACGGCCAAAGAGCCGAGGAAACAACTCCCAAGGCACTGCGGCCTAGGCCCGGACCTGAAATCCACTCCGCTTGTCGAAAAGCCGTCGCCTGTCGTTTCCGGCTGCGGCAATCCAGAGCACGGAGTCGTCTGCTGAGGCCTGGTCAACAACGCCCGTCACAATGTATTCGTCCATGCACCAGACCTCAACCGTATGGCCCGTGAGGCGTGCCCAGTCTGTGCGCAACCCACGTCCGCTGGCAGCCTTTTCTAGTTGGTTTCCCGTCACAGCCGCCCCTTTTTACCAACCGCGCTCGGCGAGGCGGTGGGGCTGCGGGATCTCGTCCACGTTGATGCCAACCATGGCTTCGCCGAGGCCGCGCGAGACCTGGGCGATGACGTCTGGGTCGTCGTAATAGGCAGTAGCCCTGACGACGGCGGCGGCACGCTGGGCCGGATTGCCGGCCTTGAAGATGCCGGAACCGACAAACACCCCGTCGGCGCCGAGCTGCATCATCATGGCGGCGTCTGCAGGGGTGGCGATGCCGCCGGCGGTGAACAGCACCACGGGGAGCTTGCCGGTGGTTGCGATTTCCTTGACCAGTTCGTACGGGGCCTGCAGTTCCTTGGCCGCGACGTAGAGCTCGTCTTCGGGCAGCGCGGCCAGCTTGGCGATCTCGGCGCGGATCTGGCGCATGTGCCCGGTGGCGTTGGAGACGTCGCCGGTGCCGGCTTCACCCTTGGAACGGATCATGGCCGCGCCCTCGTTGATGCGGCGCAGGGCCTCACCAAGGTTGGTGGCGCCACAGACGAAGGGAACGGTGAAGTTCCACTTGTCGATGTGGTGGACGTAGTCCGCGGGGGTCAGGACCTCGGACTCGTCAATGTAGTCCACGCCGAGGGACTGCAGGACCTGGGCCTCTACGAAGTGGCCGATCCGGGCCTTGGCCATGACCGGGACGGAGACGGCGTCGATGATCTGGTCGATCATGTCCGGATCGGACATGCGCGACACGCCGCCCTGGGCACGGATATCGGCCGGAACACGTTCCAGCGCCATGACTGCAACGGCACCGGCGTCTTCGGCGATGCGGGCCTGTTCAACGTTGACGACGTCCATGATGACGCCGCCCTTGAGCATCTCGGCCATGCCGCGCTTGACGCGGCTGCTGCCCGTGACAGCGATATGTTCGTAGGGGAGTCGTTTTAGGGTCACTTCTTGCTCCAAGGGGACGGGGCGCCTGCGAAGCCAGGCATTCGAGTTAAGGGACTGGCCCCGGGTGTATGTGCACACCCGGGGCTACACGTACTTCACCGAGTCAGCATTCGATGACGTTTACCGCGAGGCCGCCCCGGGACGTCTCCTTATATTTGCTTTTCATGTCGGCGCCGGTTTCCCGCATGGTCTTGATCGCTTTGTCCAGGGATACTTTGTGGCTGCCGTCCCCGTGGAGGGATAGTCGCGCGGCGTTGATGGCTTTGACACTGGCGATGGCGTTGCGTTCGATGCAGGGGATCTGCACCAGGCCGCCCACGGGGTCGCAGGTCAGGCCGAGGTTGTGTTCGATCCCAACTTCGGCGGCGTTCTCCACCTGCTCGGGCGTTCCGCCGAGGACCTCGCACAAGCCCGCGGCCGCCATGGAGCAGGCCGAGCCCACCTCGCCCTGGCACCCCACCTCCGCTCCGGAGATGGAGGCGTTGATCTTGAACAGAATTCCGACGGCGGCCGCAGCCAGCAGGAAACGGACCACACCGTCGTCGTTGGCGCCGGGCACGAACTTCACGTAGTAATGCAACACCGCGGGGACGATGCCGGCCGCGCCGTTCGTGGGTGCGGTGACGATCCGGCCGCCAGCGGCATTTTCCTCGTTGACGGCCAGAGCGAACAGGTTCACCCACTCCATCGCCCGGAGCGGGTCGGTCACTCCGGTGTCTGCCGTCAGGGTCTGGAATAACGACGGCGCCCGTCGCCTGACGTTAAGGCCGCCTGGAAGAATCCCTTCCGCGGCGCAGCCGTTGTCCACGCATTCGCGCATGACCGCCCAGAGTGCAAGCAGTTTTTCCCGGAGTTCCGCTTCGCTGCGCCATGTGAGTTCATTGGCGAGCATCACGTCGGAGATGGACATGCCCTCGCGCTTGCAGATCTCCAGGAGTTCGTCGGCGGTGGCGAAGGGGTAGGGGAGGACAGTGGAGTCCGCCACCACCCTGTCTTCGGCGCCGGCATCGCCGTCCACTACAAAGCCGCCGCCGATCGAGTAGAAACTCCGTTCGCTCAGCACCGCCCCGGCGTGGTCCAGGGCGCGGAAGGTCATGCCGTTGGGGTGGGCCGGGAGGGACTTGCGCCGGTGCAGCACCACGTCCTCGTCCCAGTTGAAGTCCACCCGGTGGTGGCCACCGACCAGGAGTTCGGCGTCGAGGGCCGCGGCAGCCACTTGGTCGTCCGCCGTGGCCGTGTCCACGGTTTCCGGGTCCAGTCCTTTGAAGCCGAGGACCACGGCCTTATCCGAGCCGTGGCCCCGCCCGGTGGCACCCAGCGAACCGAACAGCTCAGCCTGCACGCGCCTGGTGGCGCTCAGGTGGCCGTCGCCCTTGAGTCCGTCGGCGAATAGCTTCGCCGCCCGCATCGGGCCCACCGTGTGTGACGACGAGGGCCCGATGCCAACGGAGAACAGGTCCAGGACGCTGAGTGCCATTTAGGGGACCTCTGGCGAGGCGTATTCCCGCATGGCATCGAGGAGCCAGCGGCCCAGGAAGTCCGCGAAGGAGGCGCGGGGGAAAAGCCGGAAGCTTTCCTCCCCGGTCTTCTGCAGGACCACCGGGATGTTGCCCACCTCGGTGTTCAATGCGGCTCCCGGGGTGAAGCTGCGCGGGTGCAGGTCAAGGGCGCAGCCTTTTTCCAGGACGGCGCGGGCACGGGGACCGGACAGTTCAAACGTGGTGCGGTTGGCGGACAGGTCCACCACCTGGCCGGGGGCGTCGCCCAGCGCTTCGGTGAGGGAACTGATGAGGTCGCCGCCCAGGGAGTCGTGGGCCTCTTCAGGTGCAACCACCAGGAACTCCGCCGGTCCCAGCCAGAGGACGCTGACGCCGTCAGCGCCGCCCACGTCGCCGCAGCGTGCCGGCAGGCCGCCGGTGGCCGCAGCGATCCGTGCACCCTCTTCAGACTTGGGGTCTACGCGGATTCCTGCCATGGTCTGGAAGGGGCCCTCGGCCAGGACAACCTTGCCCTGGATGGAGCCTGCCACCAGTGCCGGGGCCAGGTGGGAGGCGGGGCTGCGGCGGATGTCCCGGAGTCCATTGATGCCTTCGAGTGCTGCTGAATTAGCCATCTTTGCGGGTCCCTTCGGGGTCAAAAAGTACGGTTTCTGCGACAACAACCTCAACTAGCTGGTCGCCGGCTGCGGCCAGCAGGGTCTCGCCGATGCGGTTGCGGCCATTCTTGATCAGTGCCAGCCCAAACGAGCGGCCCAGGGCGGCGCTGTGGTAGCTCGAGGTCACGAAGCCCTGCATGGGGACCGGGCCGTAGGCGGGGCTGGTGGTGATGCCCTTTTCCACGAGCTGGGTGCCTTCCGGCAGCCGGATGGTGCCGTCCACGGGCAGCACGCTGACCAGGTGCTTGCGGTCCTCGCGCCGGGCATCGGCCCGGGCGTAGGAGCGCTTGCCGATGAAGTCCTTGGCCTTGGACACCACCCATTCCATGCCCGCATCCTGCGGGGTGACGGTGCCGTCGGTGTCCTGCCCGACGATCGGGTAGCCCTTTTCGGCGCGGAGCACGTGCATGGTTTCGGTGCCGTAGGGGGTGATGTTGAATTCGGCGCCTGCCGCGGCCACGGCTTCCCAGGTGTTCAGCCCGTACCAGGACGGTACGTTGATCTCGTAGGCCAGTTCGCCGGAGAAGGAGATCCGGCAGACCCTGGCCTGCACGCCTGAGGCGAGGGTGGTTTCGCGGAAGGTCATGAACGGGAAGGCTTCGGCTTCCAGCCCGCCGTCCTTGGCGAGTTCGGGGGCCACCTTTGCCAGGATCGCGCGGGATTTGGGCCCGACGACGGCAATGGTGCTCCACTGTTCGGTCACCGATGTGCAGTGCACGTCGAGTTCGGGCCATTCGGTCTGCAGCCATTCCTCCAGCCAGTCCAGCACCTTCGCGGCGCCGCCGGTGGTGGTGGTCATGAAGTACCGGTCCTCGTCCAGGCGCAGGGTCACACCGTCGTCGAAGATCATGCCGTCCGCCAGGCACATCACGCCGTAGCGGGCGGAACCCGGGGCGAGTTTCTTGAACGCGTTGGTGTAGATCCGGTTGAGGAATTCACCGGCGTCCTTGCCTCGGATTTCGATCTTGCCGAGGGTGGTGGCGTCCATGAACCCGGCAGATTCGCGGACTGCAGCGCATTCGCGCAGCACGGCTGCGTCCATGTCTTCCCCGGCCTGCGGGTAGTACCAGGGGCGTTTCCACTGCCCTACGTCCTCGAACAGTGCGCCCTGGGCAACGTGCCACGGGTTGATCGACGTGACGCGGGCGGGGTCGAACAGCTCGCCGCGCTGGCGTCCGGCCAGTGCTGCGAACGCCACTGGAGTGAACGGTGCGCGGTACGTGGTGGTGCCGATGTCGCCGATGCCGCGGGACGCTTCGCCCGCGGTCCGGAGCGCGGCGGCGATGACGCCGATCGCGTTGACGCCGGAGGTCTTGCCCTGGTCGTTGGCGGTGCTGATGGAGGTGTACCGCTTGATGTGCTCCACGGACCGCATGCCGGCACCGGTGGACCGCAGCACGTCAGCCACTGACTGGTCGCGCTGGAAGTCCACGAAGTGGTGGTGCCAGCCATCCGGGGTGCCGGCCTGGCCAGGTACCAGCCAGAGCTGGCGGGTGGGGGCGGACGCCTTCGGCTCGCCGAGGACTGCTGGCTTGGTTTCTGAAGTGAACCCTGCGGCGATGGCCGCGACGGCGCCGGCGGAAATGCCCTCGGCAAGCACGTCGGCGAGTTCGAAGCTGCCGCGGCCGGAGCCGATAGTCTGCTGGTTGGGGACCACGGTGCTCGGCACGAACGCTGCCAGGTCATCGTCCCAGCGCAGCTTGCCCTGCCGCTGGGAGTGGAGGTGCACCAGCGGGCTCCAGCCGCCGGAGACTGCCAGCAGGTCGCAGGCGATCTCTTCGACGCCGGAGGTGAGCTCGCCGTCGTCGTTGATGCTGCGGACGGTGACTGCGAACAGCCGGCCGTCGTCGCCGGCTGCCGTGTTGGCCACGGCGCCGCCGATCAGCACCCGGGTGCCGGCTTCGACGGCGGCGGCTGCCACCTGGGTGAGGGCGGGGCGGGCGTCGACGACGGCTGCCAACTTGACGCCGGCGGCCCGCAGGTCCGCGGCGAGGGCGTAGGCGCTGTCGTTGGTGGTGCTGATGACAACGCGCTGGCCGGCGGCGACGGCGTAACGGTTAAGGTAGCTGCGGGCGGCGGAGGCCAGCATAATGCCGGGGCGGTCGTTGTTCTCGAAGACCAGGGGGCGCTCGTGGGCGCCGGGGGCCAGCACCACCTGATTAGCACGCACGTGCCAAATCCGCTGCCGGGAGACGCCCGGCGCTGCCGGGCTGGACAGGTGGTCGGTGCGGTTCTGAACCGCGATGACGTAGTTGGCATCGTAGGCGCCGAAGGCCGTGGTGCGGTTCAGGACCGTGCTTTCGGCCCCGGAAACCAGTTCAGCTTCCACGTCCGCCACCCACTCCAGGGCCGGCTTGCCTTCGATGGTCTCGGCGAGGCCGGGGGCCGTAGACCCGGACAGGAGGGAGCCGCCCAGTTCGGGCTGGTCGTCCATCAGGATCACCCGGGCGCCGGTGCGGACCGCTTCACGGGCCGCGGCCAGGCCGGCAGGGCCACCGCCGATGATCAGGACGTCGGCGTGGACGTACTTCTTGTCGTACTCCGCACGGTCATCTTCCGGGTCCAGCTTGCCCAAACCGTTCAGCATGCTGGCCGCGAGGCCGTCCACCAGGGTGACGGTGGTGGCGGGAAGCATGGACTCGGCCACGTGGCCCGGGAACCGGGCTTCAACGCGAACCAGTGCGTTGGATTCCTCCACGCCGGCGGACATGATGCCCCGGGGGCGGTCCTCGTACAGCGAGTTGCCGGCGGCGATCCGGCCGTTGGCGAGCAGTGCCGAAGCGAGTGTGTCGCCGGGGTGGCCGGTGAATTCCTCGCCGTCCACGGTGAATCGCCAGGAGATGGTGCGGTCGATGCGTCCGCCGGCGGCGAGGCGGGCGTTCTGGGAAGTCACTTGGTTGCTCCTTCCGGGGCGGTGGTGCTGGCGGGTGAGGTGCTGGCGGCGATGCTTGTCGCGGCGGTGCTCGGCGCAGCGGTGCCGGTGGTGGTGCTGTCAGCGGCGAGGCTGGCAGTGCCGGACTCACGTGCCGGGGCGGCTGCGTCAGGCCGGGGCGCGCCCATGGGGTAGATCGCCTGAATCTCGTAGGTGACCGTGTCGCGGAGCATGTTGAACCACTGGCGGCAGCCGGTGCTGTGGAGCCAGCGTTCGGCGAAGGCGCCCTTGGTGTTGTCACGGTAGAACAGGAACTCGGCCCATTCGCGGTCGTTCAGTTCGTTCGGGTTCTCCGGATAGGCCACGTGGGCCTGGCCGCCGTAGTGGAACTCGGTCTCGTCGCGGGAGCCGCAGTTGGGGCATGAAATGAGGAGCATGTCCGGACTCTCTTCTAGTGGGCCACGGCGGCTGCGCCGTGTTCGTCGATCAGGGCGCCGGTTTCGAACCGCTCCAGCGCAAACGGCTTGTTCAGTTCGTGCGGCGTTCCCGTGGCGATGGTGTGGGCAAAGGTGAGGCCGGCGGCCGGCGTGCCCTTGAAGCCGCCCGTGCCCCAGCCACAGTTCACGAACATGTTGTCCACCGGAGTGGTGCCCACGATCGGGGAGGCGTCCAGCGTCGTATCAACGATGCCGCCCCAGGTCCTGAGTACGTGCGCACGGGCAAAGATCGGGAAGAGTTCGACGGCGGCCGCCATCTGGTGCTCGATCACATGGAACGAGCCGCGCTGGCCGTAACCGTTGTAGGAGTCCACTCCGGCGCCCATGACCAGCTCGCCCTTGTGGGCCTGGGAAACGTAGACGTGCACGTGGTTGGACATGACCACTGTGGGGTGGACCGGTTCGTGCAGTTCGGAAACCAGAGCCTGCAGCGGGTGGGACTGGATGGGGAGCCGGAAGCCAGCCATTTCGGCCAGGACCGAGCTGTGCCCGGCGGCGCACAGGCCCACCTTTTCGGTGTTGATGGTTCCGCGGTTGGTCTTGACGCCCACCACGCGGTTGCCGTCCTTGACGAAGCCGGTGACTTCGCAGTTCTGGATGATGTCCACGCCCAGTTCGTCGCACTTGCGGGCGAAGGCCCAGGCCACGTGGTCATGCTTGGCGATGCCGGCGCGCGGCTGGTACGTGGCGCCCATGACGGGGTAGCGGATGTTGTCGTTGATGTTCAGGATGGGGCAGAGTTCCTTGACCTGCTGCGGGTCCAGCCACTCGGCGTCAACTCCGTTGAGTTTGTTCGCGCCCACGCGCCGCATGCTTTCACGCACATCACCCAGGGTGTGGGCGAGGTTCATCACACCGCGCTGACTGAAGAGGAAGTCGTATTCAAGCTCCTCCGGCAGGACTTCCCAGAGCTTGAGGGCGTGCTCGTAGATAGCCGCGCTCTCGTCCCAGAGGTAGTTGGACCGGATGATGGTGGTGTTCCGGGCCATGTTGCCGCCAGCCAGCCAGCCCTTTTCGAGGACGGCGATGTTGGTCATGCCGTGGTTTTTGGCCAGGAAGTAGGCGGTGGCCAGGCCGTGCCCGCCGCCACCAACGATGACTGCGTCGTAGGAAGGCTTCGGGTCCGGGTTGTGCCAAAGGAATTCCGGGTGCTCCGGAAGCAGATCGGCCATTATGCCACCTCGTTCGCGTCAGAGGAGAGGTTGGGGTAGAGCGGGAACTTTCCGGCCAGGATTTCAACCCGCTGCCGCAGTTCCGCCACGGTCTCGTCGCTGAACTCGCGCTTGAGTGCTGCGGCGATAATGTCCGCGACCTCGGTGAACTCCGTCTTCCCGAACCCACGCGTGGCCAGTGCCGGCGTGCCGATACGAAGACCGGAAGAGATCATGGGCGGTCGCGGGTCGAACGGCACGGCGTTGCGGTTGACCGTGATGCCGATCCGGTGCAGGCGGTCTTCGCCCTGCTGGCCGTCCAGTTCCGAATTGCGCAGATCCACCAGGACCAGGTGCACGTCGGTGCCACCGCTGACGACGGTCACGCCGGACTCTGCAACGTCGGCAGACAGCATGCGTTCTGCGATGATGCGGGCGCCTTCCAGGGTGCGTTCCTGGCGGTCGCGGAACGCCGGCTCAGCAGCGAGCTTGAACGCCACAGCCTTCGCGGCAATGACGTGCTCCAGCGGGCCACCCTGCTGTCCGGGGAACACCGCGGAGTTGACCTTCTTGGCAATGTCGGCGTCATTGGTCAGGATCACACCACCGCGCGGGCCGCCAAGGGTCTTGTGGGTGGTGCTCGTGACGATGTGGGCGTGAGGCACGGGGCTGGGGTGAAGCCCCGCGGCCACCAGGCCTGCGAAGTGGGCCATGTCCACCATCAGGTAGGCGCCTATCAGGTCCGCGATACGTCGGAATTCGGCGAAGTCCAGCTGCCGGGAGTAGGCGGACCAGCCGGCCACGATCAGCTTCGGCTTGTTCTCAACCGCCAGGCGCTCGACTTCAGCCATGTCAATCAGCATGGTGTCTTCGCCGACTCCGTACGGGACCACTTTGTAGAGCTTGCCGGAGAAGTTGATTCGCATCCCATGCGTCAAGTGGCCACCGTGTGCGAGGTTCAACCCCAGGATGGTGTCGCCGGGCTGGATCAGGGCGAACATCGCCGCCGCGTTGGCCTGGGCGCCTGAGTGGGGCTGCACATTGGCGAATTCGGAGCCGAACAATGACTTAAGACGGTCGATGGCCAGCTGCTCGACCACGTCAACGTGTTCGCAGCCGCCGTAGTAGCGCTTGCCAGGGTAGCCTTCGGCGTACTTGTTGGTCAGGACGGATCCCTGCGCCTCCATGACGGCAGTCGGCGCAAAGTTTTCAGAGGCGATCATCTCCAGCGTGCCCTGCTGGCGCAGAAGCTCCTGCTGAACGGCTGCGTGGATCGCAGGATCGGTCTCTGCGAGCGTACGGGTCAGAACGTCGACCATCTTTTCTCCTCTGCTATCTAATATCCTGTTGATATATTAGTTTCGTGACTCAAGTATGCTATTCAGCCAGGTGGGTGTCAACAGATTTTTCTAGCCGTCCCAGAGGCGCCAGAAGCGCGGCTGGAAGGGCCGCGCTTCTGGTAGAACGTTTGAGAGGTGGGGCCTGGATCAGGTGAAGAGCGCCTTGCGGACGGCATCCTCGAAGCCACTGACGTGGCTCCTCGCCAGGTCAGCGGCCCGTGCCTCATCGCCGTCAATCACTGCGCCGAGCAGGTCCAGGTGCTCATGCACGTGGCGGGAAAGATCGGGAAGGCGATCCAGAACCATGCACCAGATGCGGGTGGCGAGATTGTCGTACCGGATCAGGACGTCCTCGAGGTGGGGGTTGGCCGCAGCCGCGTAGATGCCTTGATGGACGCGGGCATCAAGGCGAAGGGTTTCGACGACGGAGGCCGCATGGGTATCGAAGGATTCAACAGCCCGCATCACAGCCCGCAACCGCTCCCGCTGCAGTTCCGTGGCCACCCGGGCGGCACGGGACGCTGCGAGCGGTTCAAGCTGCGTCCGGATTTCTGAAATGAAAGCAAGGTCTGTCACCTCTACACGGGTGGCAAAGGTGCCCCTGCGCGGATACGACACCACCAGACGGTCGAGCTCAAGCCGCTTCAAAGCTTCCCGCACTGGAGTCCGCCCCATGCCGAGGTCCCTGGCGAGGTGGTCGTCGTTAAGAAGATCGCCGGGTTTGATGTCAAGCATCAGCAGCCGGTCGCGGATACGCTCGTACGCCACGTCCGCCAACGACTTCTTGACCGCATCTGCCGCGATCGCCGACGCTTCAACTGCCATAACCTGGACCCCTTTTCCATTCAAGCCAAACAGGCTATTGACCTCGCCCACTGACCAGTATACGCTGATTCCCAACCCTAATATATCAGTTTATGTTTTGAGAATATATCTAGCGGGAAGATACCTAAAAGGAGGAGACATGACCCTAGTGGCAACAGACTCATCAACCAGCACGCTGACTCAGAACGACCCCCGCGTGAAGGACAAGGCCCACAAATTCGTACTCACACTGTCGTGCGTCGAACGTGCCGGCATTGTCCAAGCAGTCACCACTTTTCTCTTCGAACGTGGCTTCAACATCGACGAGCACCAACAGTTCGACGACGGGCTCCGCGAGACGCTGCACCTGCGCACCGCATTCTCGGGTTCCCCCGAGTACACGCCGGAGCGGCTCCAGGAGGAGTTCAATGCCATCGCGGACCGCTTCGAGATGAAGTTCAGCTTCCATGACCAGACCAAACAGCGCGTTCTGGTCATGGTGTCCAAGTTCGGCCACTGCCTGAATGACCTGATCTTCCGCTGGCGCGGCGGCAGCCTCGGCGGCGACATCGTCCTCGTGGTGTCCAATCATGAAACCCACCGGGCCATGGCCGAAGCCGCCGGCCTGCCCTTTATCTACCTCCCCGTGACCCCGGAGACGAAGGCAGTCGCCGAACAGCGACTGCTGGACCTCGTCGACGAGCACAACATCGACCTCGTTGTGCTCGCCCGGTACATGCAGGTGCTCTCCGATGACCTCTGCCGCTCCCTTGAGGGCCGGGCCATCAACATCCACCACTCCTTCCTTCCTGGCTTCAAGGGTGCGCGCCCGTACCACCAGGCGTACGACCGTGGCGTCAAACTGGTAGGTGCCACTGCCCACTACGTGACGGCTGAACTCGATGAAGGGCCAATCATCGAACAGGAAGTCATCCGGGTGGACCACAGCTACGGTCCCACCGCACTGTCAACAGTCGGGCAGGATGCGGAAGCGCTTGCACTGTCCCGCGCCGTGCGGTGGCACTGCGAGCACCGTGTGTTGCTGGACCAAACCAGCACTGTCGTGTTCCGGTAAGCACGACCACCACATCAGCAAAGACAACACACGAAAATCAGCAGGAGAAACCACATGGCTTCGACGCCAAGCATTGTCATTATTGGAGCGGGAATCGTCGGCACGAACCTGGCCGACGAACTGGTCGCGCGGGGTTGGAACAACATCACCGTCCTGGACCAGGGACCCCTGAATATGCCTGGAGGCTCCACGTCCCACGCCCCGGGCCTCGTTTTCCAGACGAACCCGTCAAAGACCATGGCTGCCTTCGCCAAGTACACGGTTGAGAAGCTCCTGTCCCTGAGCGAAGACGGCGTCAGCTGCTTCAACCAGGTCGGCGGT
Source organism: Pseudarthrobacter arbutini (assembly GCF_054510915.1). Classification (NCBI taxonomy): domain Bacteria; kingdom Bacillati; phylum Actinomycetota; class Actinomycetes; order Micrococcales; family Micrococcaceae; genus Pseudarthrobacter; species Pseudarthrobacter arbutini. The sequence goes on from NZ_JBTNDQ010000011.1 coordinate 161,499, forward strand.
TTGGAAGTTGCCACCACCGAGACCCGCCTCGCGGACCTGAAGCGGAAGCTCGGCTATGCCGCCGCGTGGGGTATCGACGGCAAGATCCTTACCCGCGCCGAGTGCAAGGAGCTTTACCCGCTCCTGAACGAGGAAGACATCCTCGGCGGTCTCCACGTTCCCAGCGACGGCCTCGCCCGTGCTGCCCGTGCAGTCCAGCTGCTGATCAAGCGGACGGAAGCCGCAGGCGTCAAGTACCTGGGCAACACCACGGTGACGGGCATCGAACAGTCCGGCCGCCGGGTCACCGGTGTCCAGACCTCCGAAGGCACCATCCCTGCCGATATAGTGGTCTCCTGCGCCGGTTTCTGGGGCGCCAAGATCGGCGAGATGATCGGGATGTCAGTCCCGCTCCTGCCGTTGGCCCACCAGTACGTGAAGACCACTCCGGTCCCGGCGCAGAAGGGCCGCAACGAACTGCCCAACGGCGCCTCCCTGCCGATCCTGCGGCACCAGGACCAGGACCTCTACTACCGCGAGCACGGTGACCGTTACGGCATCGGTTCCTACGCGCACCGTCCCATGCCCGTGGATGTTGATGAGCTGGGCTCCTACGACCCCAACAGCATCAGTGAACACAACATGCCCTCCCGGCTCGACTTCACCCTGGAGGACTTCCTCCCGGCATGGGAAGCCACCAAGCAGCTGCTGCCGGCCCTGCGCGAAAGTGAAATCGAGGACGGCTTCAACGGCATCTTCTCCTTCACCCCGGACGGCGGACCCCTGGTGGGTGAGTCCAAGGAGCTCGATGGTTTCTTCGTCGCCGAAGCCGTGTGGGTCACCCACTCGGCCGGCATCGCCCGCGCTGTCGCGGAGCTCCTGACCACCGGAAAGTCGCAGATCGACCTTGGAGAATGCGACATCCACCGCTTCGAAGAGGTCCAGCTGACTCCCGAATACGTCAGCGAAACGTCCCAGCAGAACTTCGTGGAAATCTACGACGTCCTGCACCCGCTGCAGCCAAAGCTCTCTCCGCGGAACCTGCGCGTCAGCCCGTTCCACGCCCGCCACAAGCAGCTGGGCGGCTTCTTCCTGGAGGGCGGCGGATGGGAGCGCCCCTACTGGTTCGAAGCCAACGCCGAACTACTCAAGGAGATGCCTGACGAATGGCAGCCGCCCGCACGTGACGCCTGGGCCGGGATGTTCAGCTCGCCCATCGCCGCCGCCGAAGCCTGGAAGACCCGCACCGCGGTGGCCATGTACGACATGACCCCGCTCAAGCGCCTTGAGGTCTCCGGCCCCGGAGCCCTGAAGCTGCTGCAGCAGCTGACTACCGCCGACATGACCAAGAAGCCGGGGGCGGTCACCTACACGCTCCTGCTGGACCACGCCGGCGGGATCCGCAGCGACATCACCGTGGCCCGCCTGAGCGAAGACACCTTCCAGCTCGGCGCCAATGGAAACATCGACACCGCTTACTTTGAGCGGGCCGCACGCCACCAGACGGAAAACGGAACCGCCAGCGACTGGGTCCAGGTGCGCGATACCACCGGCGGGACCTGCTGCATCGGCTTGTGGGGACCCCTCGCCCGGGACCTGATCACCACCGTCAGCAGCGACGACTTCTCCAACGACGGCCTGCGCTACTTCCGGGCGAAGAAGGTTGTCATCGGCGGCGTCACCGTCACCGCAATGCGGCTGTCCTACGTCGGCGAGCTGGGCTGGGAACTGTACACCAGCGCGGACAACGGGCAGCGCCTGTGGGACGCCCTGTGGAAGGCAGGGCAGCCGTTCGGCGTGATCGCTGCCGGCCGCGCCGCGTTCAGCTCGCTGCGCCTGGAAAAGGGCTACCGCTCGTGGGGCACCGACATGACCACCGAGCACGACCCACTGGAAGCGGGACTCGGTTTCGCCGTGAAGATGACCAAGGAAAACTTCGTCGGCAAGGCAGCACTGGAAGGCCGGACCGAGGAAAACTCCGCCCGCCGCCTTCGCTGCCTGACGGTCGACGACGGCCGCAGCATCGTGCTGGGCAAGGAACCTGTCTTCTACAAGGACCAGGCAGTTGGCTACGTCACGAGCGCCGCTTATGGCTATACCGTGGCCAAGCCAATTGCCTACGCGTACCTGCCCGCCGCCGTCTCCGTGGGTGACTCGGTTGAAATCGAGTACTTTGGCCGGCGCATCCAGGCCACGGTCACGGCGGATCCGCTGTACGACCCCACGATGACCCGGCTCCGCGGCTAACAGCCGCAGGGCCATTCAAGGGCACGCGGCCCGGACTCATTTCCTCGCAACCAGAGTCCGGGCCGCTGCTTTTCCATGGCCCGTCCCATGCCCAGGCCAGTCGACTAGAGCCTCAGCCCAGGAAGACACATGATCAGTTCAGAAACAATAAACGACTACCTCGCCAGGCTTGCCTCGCGCGAACCCACCCCAGGCGGCGGCGCAGCCGCGGCACTCCACGCCGCCCAGGGGGCGGCACTTGTCGCCATGGTGGCCAGGTACACCACCGGCACGAAATACGAACAGCACGCCGAACTCGTCACCAGGATCATCAGCAGCGCCGACGGACTGGTGGCCCAGGCCCTGCGCCTCGCGGACGCCGACCAGCACGCGTTCCAAGGCGTCATCGATGCCTACAAGCTCCCCGCCGGTACTGACGACCTCAAGGCCGAACGGACAGCATCCATCCAGGACGCGCTCGTCCAGGCGGCGAAAACACCGGCACAACTGATCCTGCTTGCCGGCGCCATCGTGGATCTTGCCACGGAACTGTTCGAGGTGGCCAACGTCAACGTGATCAGTGACGTCGCCGCCGCCGTCGACGCAGCCCGGGCAGCCGCCACCACTGCACGGGTGAACATCGACATCAATGTGGTGGCCATCAAGGACACCGAAGCGCGTTCCCGGCTGGCTGAACAGACGGACGGCCTTGAGGAAAAGGTCGTCCTGGCAGCCGACTCGCTAGTGAAGCGCGTGCGCGAAAGGATTCTCGGTTGAGCACCACACTCCTCTCTGGACGAAACCTGGCAAAGCTCATTCAGCAGAAGGCCCACGACGAAGCCCGGAACCTCGAAACTGACGGCCTGCGCCCCACCCTTGCAGTGGTTGTGGCCACCGACGACGGCTCCACGCTCTGGTATGTGCGGTCCATCGAACGGGCTGCAGAAAGCGCGGGCATCAATTGCCGGATCGTGGACCTGGGCCACGACGCAACAGGACAGGTTCTGGCCTCAGTCCTGAAGGACCTCAGCGCCGAGCCGTCCGTCAACGGCATCATCCTGCAGACGCCATTGCCTCCCGGCGTTGACGCAGATGCGCTGGTTGGGCACATCGCCCCCGAGAAGGACATCGACGGCGCGAACCCTCTGAGCCTTGGCCGGCTGGCCGTGGGCCAGCCCTCGTTCGCCCCTGCCACTGCACGGGCCGTCACCGAGATCCTGGACCACTTCGACATCCCTGTTGCGGGCCGGAACGTCGTCGTGATTGGACGCTCAGCCGTCGTCGGAAAACCGCTGTCCCTGCTGCTGCTGGAACGCGACGCCACCGTCACCGTCTGCCACTCCAGGTCAGGGGCGCTGGAGAAATACACCAAGGCGGCCGACGTCGTGGTGGTCGCCGCCGGGCGTACCGGCCTGCTGAACGGCGGCCACATTTCCTCCGGGGCTGTTGTGATCGACGTCGGCACCAACGTCCTATCCGACGGATCCCTCGTGGGGGATGTGGACGAAGCCAGCGTCCGGGGCATCGCCGGGGCGCTGACACCCGTTCCGGGTGGCGTCGGCTCAGTCACCACGTCCCTGCTGCTCCTTCACACCACCGAGGCCGCGCGGGAACAGTCGCATGCCTTGGTCCGGGGAACAGCCGTATGACCCACGGCAGGTACCCCTGCTTCGATTAGGCCCAGTTGTTGTCTCCGCGCCCGTGCAGATCCATGCGATCTTCACGGGCGCAAAGGCCGTGTCCTGCCACCGGGCTACAGGACGGCCTTGATGAGGTTCTCAAAGTCCGTCACATGCTTGGTGGTCAGCCGCGCAGCAGCTTCGGAATCCCCTTCCGCGATGCACTCGAGCAGCTCAATGTGCTGGGCAATGTGCTCGGATACCGGAGGAAGTTTCTCCAGCACCAGGCTCCAGATCCGCGTCGCCAGGTTGTCGTACCGGATCAGGACATCCTCAAGATGCCGGCTCCCTGTGGCCCGGTAGATCATCCGGTGTACCCGCATGTCCAGGCGCATCAGGTCCCGCTGGGAGTGCATTACCGGCAGGAGCTCCCCGACTTCCCTGGCAAATTCCTTGATCTCTTGCCGGAGCTGCGGCGATGCCATCCGGGCAGCCCGTGCTGCGGCCGCAGGCTCCAAAAGCTGCCGGATTTCGGAGATTTCAGCCAGATCCGTGATGTCCACCCCTGCGGCGAATGTTCCCCGGCGGGGATACGCCACCACCAGATGGTCGCCCTCAAGGCGCTTCATGGCCTCCCGGATGGGTGTCCTCCCCACCCCGAGCCGCCTGGAAATCACTTCGTCATTCAATGGTTCACCAGGCTTGATGTCCAAAACGATCAGTTCATCACAGAGCACCCTGTAGGCGAAGTCGGCGAAGGACTCGTCCACCTGCCTCGTTGGCATTAAGGACCCCCCAACATCCGAACGTAGTTCTCCACCGCTTACCATTTTCAAGTCTCCTCCCGATGCACGGCTGAGCCTTGACGCGAAGGCCTCCTGTACATAGTATTCCTAGAACTGATATATCAATATCCCATCAAAAAAATGTCAACCCTAACGGAGAGCAATGAGCACAGAGGCTGTTGCAAGGATACGGCTGGAAGTGGTTCCGTCTGCCGATCTGCTCACGCAACTCCCAGCGGCCTTTGACACCACGGGATCCGTCAGCGTGACGTGCCTCCCGCACCACGGGCCTGCACGGACCGTGGAGGCGTCCGTAAACCTGGCGCGCCTGGGTTACCACACCGTTCCCCATCTCGCAGCCCGCAGCATCACGGGTGAGGCAGAACTCCATTCGCTGCTGCTGCAGCTGCAGGAGGCCGGCGTCTCGGAGCTGTTTCTCGTTGCCGGTGACCGGCGCACGCCTGCAGGTCCCTACGCCTGGAGCGGACAACTCCTTGAGGCGGTCACTGCGTACTCACCCGACTTCTCCATAGGCATCGCCGGCTACCCGGAAGGCCACCCGCAGCTCAGCCAGGAACAACTCAGCAGCAGCCTCGAGATCAAAGCGCCACTGGCGTCCTCCATGGTCACCCAGATGTGCTTTTCCGGCGAGGCGATCAGCCGGTACCTCCGGACAATCCGCAAGGGCGACATACAGCTACCCGTGTGGATTGGAGTCCCCGGCCCGGTCTCCATCAGGAAACTGGTCTCCCTGGGAGCACGCCTCGGAGTCGGCCGCTCCCTCAAGCTCGCCCGCGGGACAGGAATGGCGGGGGCCCTCTGGCGGCGGGACGACTTCCTGAGCTACGACAGCGGACGCCTGATCCGCGAAGTCCACCAGGAGTTGGCGGGCGATCCCCTCTTTGCCGGGTTCCATGTCTACACCTTCAACGACCTCCGCCGCCTGCCTGGCCTCCTGGATGATCTCCGCGCACTGCAGCCGACCACCATGCTGGCCTCGGGCAACACCTCCATTCCACTGTTTCCTGCCAAGATCTGAAGGGAAGATCACATGGCTTCAAAAGCCCCCAAGCAGAATATCGACGAGTCAAAACTGAGCCTGACGAAGCCCAAAACGACCGCCGTCGGCCTTCCGGCTGTTGCGAACGCGTTGAAAATTTCCCTTGAGCAGATGGGCCCGCTGCGCAGCATCCAGACGCTCTTGGCAGTCAACCAGGTTGACGGCTTTGACTGCATGGGCTGTGCCTGGCCCGAACACGAAAAGCGCAATGCTGCGGAATTCTGCGAGAACGGCGCCAAGGCGGTAGCTGAAGAAGCCACGCGCCGCCGCGTCACGCCGGAATTCTTCGCGAAACACTCCATCGCGGACCTGAAGACGCGTGACGACTACTGGCTGGGTCAACAGGGCCGGTTGACGCATCCGATGCTCCTCGAGGAAGGTGCAACCCACTACAAGCCCATCGAGTGGGACGACGCCTATGAGCTGATCGCCCAGGAGATCAGGGACATGGAGCACCCCGATCAGTCGATCTTCTACACTTCCGGGCGGACATCGAACGAGGCAGCCTTCGCCTACGGGCTCCTCGTTCGGGGCATCGGGACGAACAACTTGCCCGACTGCTCCAACATGTGCCACGAATCGTCCGGCTCGGCCCTGGTCGAAACGATCGGCATCGGCAAAGGCTCCGTCAGCCTCACGGACGTGGAGACGGCGTCGCTGATTTTCGTGGCGGGGCAAAACCCCGGCACTAACCACCCGCGCATGCTAAGTGCGCTGGAGAAGGCGAAGAAGAACGGCGCCGTCATCATCTCCGTGAATCCGCTTCCCGAGGCCGGGCTCCTGCGGTTCGAGAATCCGCAGAACATTTCCGGCATGGTGGTGGGCACACAACTGACCGATGACTTCCTCCAAATCCGCGCCGGCGGCGATCAGGCCCTCTTCCAAGGGCTTGGCAAATACCTCCTCGAAGCCGAAGCCCAGGGACGCAAGACCCCCGGCCTCTCCACTGTGCTGGACCATGAATTCATCAAACACCACACAGTTGGCATCGACGAATACCTGCGGTACCTCGAAAAGGCGGAATGGAACGACATCGTCGAAGCCACGGGACTGACACTGGAACAGATCAAGTCCACAGGGGAGCGCCTCCTGGCCTCGAGCGCCACGATCGTCTGCTGGGCCATGGGCCTGACCCAGCACAAGCACTCGGTACCCACCCTCCGCGACGTGGTCAACGTCCTGCTTCTGCAAGGCAACATCGGCAAGCCCGGAGCCGGCGTCTGCCCCGTCCGCGGCCACTCCAACGTCCAGGGCGACCGGACCATGGGCATCTTCGAGAAGATGCCGGAGAACTTCCACGACCGGCTTGACCACGAGTTCCAGTTCCACTCCCCCCGGGCGCATGGCTTCGACACCGTGGCCGCCATCCGCGCCATGCGGGACGGCAAGGTCCGCGTATTCATCGGCATGGGCGGCAACTTCGTGCGGGCAGCCCCCGATTCCGAGGTCACGGAACAGGCTCTAGCCAACACCCGCCTGACGGTGCAGATCTCCACGAAACTGAACCATTCCCACGTATCGACGGGTCGACGTGCGCTGATTCTTCCGACGCTCGGACGTACCGAGAAGGACACCCAGCGCACCGGCGACCAGAGGGTAACAGTGGAGGATTCCATGAGCGCGGTCCATGCCTCCCGCGGACGGCTTAAGCCCGCCAGCGACCACTTGCACTCCGAAGTGGCCATTGTCTGCAACATCGCCCACAAAATCTTCACCGGCAGCGACAACCTCCCGCTGCCCAATACCCCCAAAGCCGACTGGCTCGCCATGAAGGACGACTACTCCATCATCCGGAAACACATCGAAGCAGTCCTCAGCGGCTTCGAGAACTTCGAGGAGCGGATCCAGAACCCTGGAGGGTTCGTCCTTCCCCACCCGCCCCGGGACGCCAGGAAGTTCGATACCGCTTCGGGCAAGGCCCACTTCACAGGCAACGAACTGGAATTCATCAGGGTCCCCGCGGGACGGCTCGTCCTCCAAACCCTGCGCTCCCATGACCAGTACAACACCACCATCTACGGCAAGGATGATCGCTACCGCGGCATCCACGGCGGGCGCCGCGTCGTCCTGATCAACGCCGACGACATTACTGAGCTGGGGTTCACGGACGGGGACATGGTCCATCTCATCTCCGAATTCCAAGGGACCGAACGACGGGCCGAAAACTTCCGCATCGTTTCATACTCGACGCCCAAGGGTTGCGCGGCGGCCTACTACCCGGAAACCAACGTCCTCGTGCCACTCGACTCCGTAGCCGACACCAGCGGCACGCCGACCTCCAAGTCCGTTATCGTGCGGCTTGAGCGGGCCGAAGCGTGAGCTCCGTCCTGACGACGGAAGCGACCGTCACCCAGGGTGTGGACGGGCCAAGGGTGGAACGGGCTGTCCGCGAATACCTCCTGGCCATCGGGGAGGACCCCGAAAGGCCGGGACTGGTGGACACCCCGGCCCGTGTAGCCCGCGCCGCCGCGGAAATGTTCGGCGGGCTCCATGAGGATCCCCTGGCAGTCCTGGACAAGACCTTTGACCTCGGCCACGGTGAAATGGTCATCGTTAAGGACATCCCGTTCTATTCCACCTGCGAACATCACCTGGTGCCGTTCCATGGCGTGGCGCACGTAGGTTACATCCCGTCCGCTGAGGGACTGGTGACCGGCCTCAGCAAGCTTGCCAGGCTGGTGGACGTCTTTGCGCGTAGGCCGCAGGTCCAGGAGAGGCTCACCACCCAGGTGGTGGACGCGCTGGTTACGTCGCTACGGCCTTTGGGTGCAATTGTGGTGATCGAGTGCGAGCACCTGTGCATGTCAATGCGGGGCGTCCGCAAGCCCGGGGCCAAGACCATCACGTCCGCAGTCCGCGGTGAACTGCGCCTTCCGGCCGCCCGGGCCGAAGCGCTGAGCCTCATCCACGGCCGATGAGAATTCTCTGGACATGCCCCCCGGGGCTGCCATACGCCACAGATCAATGCCACTCAACACAGACACCATCAAGGGAGAACCAATGTCTGATGTCACTCAGGCCCAGGCCGATGCCGTCCGGGGCGCGGCCGTCCAGCGTTAGGCAGGACCGGGATGCTGTGCCACCCGGCCCGGCATCCCACTGACGTCTTCGTCCTCGCGAAGGATGAACTGTCCCGTTCCTGTAAATGGTGCTTCGGTGGCCTGAAACCTGGGGAGGTATCCTCATCGAAGCACCGCTTTCGGGCAACGGGGCAACGCCGGCACTCGCCGGACCAGTGCATGGCAATCATGTCGTGTCGTACAACCGCCAGTTGATGATGGCCATCCTGCATGAAAAGGTCCAGATCGCCAAGGCAGTGAACGCCACAGCAATCCCGCTTGAGGATGCTCCCCGCGGCTACGCCGAATTCGACGCCGGCTCGGCAACTAAGTTCGTGCTGAACCCGAATGGATACGTCACGGCGTAGCACGCCAGCTGATGGGGCCGGGGACTGCGGGGACCCACGTGGGGTGCACCCCACATGGTCCCCGGCCCGCACGTTTCATTGCATTACTACCTACACGAAAGGGGGCACCCTTGCTGGCCCAAGATACCGCCACCATCGGCAGCAGTTCGGAGTTGCGCTCTGCATGGCCAAATTCCGGACATCCCTCCCCCACCTGGCTCGAAGCCCGGCAACTGGCTTTCGATTGCGCGGTTCCACTCGCGCCCGTGGAGGTTCCCCTCGCATTGGCAGCAGGCCACGCGCTTACCCGCAACGTCGCCGCCCTGCAAGAACTCCCCCATTACGACTCTTCTGCCATGGATGGCTGGGCAATCAACGGCGTCGGTCCATGGATCCTTGCCGGCCACGAACCCTTTTTGCGCCCCGGGAGTGCCAGCGTCATAGCCACCGGCGGACTGGTACCTGTTGGCGCCCAGTCGATACTCCGCAAGGAAAGTGGCCAGATCCACCAAGATGCCGACGGCAGCCTTGTCCTGCGGCTCACTGACAACGCAAAGGAAGGCGAGCCGGGCCTCGGCCAACACATTCGTCCCGCGGGCGAGGAAGCTGCTGTAGGTGAGGTGCTGATCCCCGCCGGCACAACACTGAACCCGGGCCACATTGCCCTCGCCGCTGTGGCTGGCCACGACAACCTGCAGGTGCAGGCCAAGCCGGTGGTCGGCATCGTATTGACCGGTTCCGAGGTGGTCACGTCAGGCGTTCCGAAACCAGGACATGTCAGGGACACTTTTGGTCCGCAGCTGGGGACGGTCATTTCCCTTCTGGGGGGCACGCCTGCCGGCTCCCTGCGGATCGGGGATTCCTACCCCGAGTGGCTCGCGGCAATTGGCGGTTCTGACGCGTTCCCCGGGCGGATGCCGGACCTGACCATAACCACCGGCGGAACCGGCTGTTCCGGGACAGATCATTTTCGCGCCGTCATCGCTGACCTTGGCGGACAGCTGTTGCTGGATGGCATCGCCATGCGGCCGGGTCACCCGGCAGTTCTGGCCGGGCTCCCGGACGGCCGCTTCGTCGTCGGGCTGCCCGGTAACCCCCTGGCAGCAATGATGGCTCTCATCACTATGGGTGCACCGCTGCTGGAGGCACTCGGAGGCAGGCCCCTGAGCGCCGTTGGACAGGTGACCTCCGCGGCTGACGTTGATCCGAGCCCCGGCCGTACGCGTCTGATTCCGTGCACGTTTATCGAGGGGCTTGCCTTCCCCGCCTCGCATACGGGGCCCGGCATGATGCGTGGACTGGCTTGGGCCGACGGCGTCATGGCCGTTCCCCCTGCTGGAGTCCAGTCCGGCGAGCCAGTTCCTGTGCTCCCACTCCCTTGGACGCAGGCCAACGAAACAATCCGTTCCACCACCAACCGTGCACGGACCACAGCATGGCCCGCATGACACAGCGCCGCAAGATCCACCGCTTCCACCTTGAGGGTTCCCGCACCCAATACTCGGTGCGGTTCAAGGAAGACGCACTTGCCGCTGAGGAGCCCTTGGAAATCCGCATCGGCGGCCGCTCCTTCGCTGTCACCATGAGGACCCCGGGGGACGATTTTGACCTGGTGGCCGGGTTCCTGGTCTCGGAAGGCATCATCAGTTCCCACTCCGAGCTGATATCGCTGCGCTTTTGCGCCGGCGATGCCGGGGGAGAGCAGACATATAACGTGGTCGAGGCCCAGCTGAGGCCGGATGTACCCATGCCTGCCACCATGCGGCATGCCGGAGCGGCTTCGCGCGGCCCAGGCGGTGTTCGACAAGACGGGCGGCGTCCATGCGGCCGGCCTGTTCAAGGTGGATGGCGCCAGCCCTGAGTTGCTTTGTCTCCGGGAGGATGTCGGACGCCATAACGCTGTGGACAAAGTGGTGGGATGGGCGCTGCGCCAAGACCTGTTGCCTCTGAGTGGCACGGTCCTCCAGGTGTCCGGGCGCGCGTCCTTCGAACTTGTCCAGAAGGCCGCCATGGCAGGCATTCCCGTCCTGTCTGCTGTGAGCGCGCCCTCAAGCCTGGCCGCCGACCTCGCCGTCGAGACCGGAGTGACGCTGGTTGGATTCAACCGAAAACACACTCTGAACGTCTACGCCGGTCGCGAAAGGCTGGGCTGTCCGCAGAAAGTGGGCCGCGAGGAAACCTATGCCAGGCTTTGACGTTGTCCTCGCCGAGCTCACTCATGACCCCATCTCGGTGGACAAGGCCACAGCCGCCGTCCAGGGCGACGAAGCCGGGGCCGAGGCCGGCTCCCTGTACCGCGAGGTTTACGACGACGGCGCCAAGGCCCGCCTGCTGGACACCATCACCGGTGCCGTGGGCGGCGTGAAGAACGCCGAAATCAAGGAACGCGCCATCCAGTACTGGACCAACGTGGACGCCGAACTCGGCGCCAAGGATCACCCGCGGCGGGGTGTTCTGCCTTGCGGCGCCTGACGCCGATTGACGGCCTTGCGGCAGTGTCGGTCTAGGATGATTCAAGATGAGCCGGAAGGTTGACCGGAACCTCCCTCCGGGCTCGCACACCCTGCATGGACGACGACACGAGGCATGATGGCCGCACGCTATGACCCGGACAAGGACGCAGATGCGCAGGCTGGAGGTGTCCAATCGGTGGACCGCGCCCTCCAGATCATGGAAATCCTGGCCCGCGAAGGCGACGCCGGCGTCAGTGAAATCGCCGAGGAGATGGGCATACACAAGTCCACCGTGTCCAGGCTGATGGGATCCTTGGTCGGGCGCGAGCTGGTCCGGCAGAACAGCGAACGTGGAAAGTACCAGCTGGGATTTGGCATCCTGCGCCTGGCATCGTCCATCCCGGGCAGGTTGAGCGTGGTTCACGAAGCCAGGGAGGTCCTCGAGAGCCTCGCGGCGGCCTACAAGGAAACGGTCAACCTGGCCGTGCTGCGATCGAATTTTGCCGTCAACGTGGACCAGGCAATGGGACCCTCAACGCTGGCCACGTATGACTGGGTGGGGAGCCTGACACCGTTGCACGCCACGTCGAGTGGAAAAGTGCTGCTCGCTGCCCTGACTGCCGACGAAAGGGACGCGATCTTTAAGAGGATCGGCCTGCCTGCCCGCACGCCTCGTACCATCACCAACCGCTCAGAGCTGGAGAAACAGCTGCTGGACGTCGCCCGCAATGGCTATGCCGTCGTTCACGAGGAGTTCGAGATCGGGCTGACGGCGGTTGCGGTACCGATCTACAACCACCTGGGAAACGTCATCGCCGCTGTGAGTATTTCCGGCCCAGCCTTCCGGTTCACGCCGGAAAAGCAGCCCGGGCTTATTGACGGCCTCAAGGATGCAGGCCTGAGCATCAGCACAAAAATGGGCTACAGACGCCGGTAGGCCCGCCCAACAGGCCAGGCCCACCAATCCTCATAGAGGTCTAGGAGGGCTTAGGCGTGTCGCCGACTTACTCTTCGATCCAGTCATGGAAGGCGCGGATGTGGTGTTGGTCGGGGACCAGCACACCGCCCTGGGAAGAACCTCGGTGAGTTCCGGGTGAATCGTGGCGCAGTGGTAGGGCTCCATGAAGTTCTCAACGAATGGCTTCCTGTTGGCTGGCCCGCAACTTAAAGGCATTGTCCAGGCCCTTTAGGCGAGGATCTCCCGGCTACGGGCGCCCGTCGCAATGACGACCCGGTCAGCCGTGACCGATTGTCCATCTGCCAGATAGAGGCCCTTCGACCGTGGGACTTCCTACGGACGATGCAGTACATCTCCTATGGTGATCAGCCGTCCGCGAAACCCAGGGCTCGAGCAGCACGGGCGCCGAGAGGCCAGCGAGGGATGCTCCGACGACAGTAGGCGTCTCCATATCCCACCCCTTAAACTGCTTGCTACGCAACGACAATCGCAATACGCAACAGCGTGACGTATCCCACGTTGCATGTCAAGATTCCCGGCAAATCAGCCGAAACCCTTGACATCCGTTAGCATCAGGCGCAATCTGTTGCTTAGTGCGATTGCCGTTGAGCCATGCGGAACGATCCCGTCCCAACCGATCTGGCGCGAAATCAATCCCCTCAACATAAAAGAGGTGCCCTATGCACTAGGCCTGCCCGCTCCGTGAACTCGCCCCCGGGGAGGCACTACTGCTCGATACTGCCCCGTCAATCGCCGTCTTCCACACCTAAGCCGGCGAGATCTTCGCCATCGACGACACGTGCACACACCACGATGCCTCACTGGCTGACGGCTACGCAGAGGACTACTGGGTCGAGTGCCCCCTTCACGCATCCAGGTTCAACCTCCGCACCGGAGCCCTGGATGCACCCCGGCCGAACTGCGGGTAGGCACTCACGAAGTGCAAATCGTCGACGGCAACATCATGATCATCGAATCGGACGAGGCCCCCCAACCTTCCGGCCTGATTCCCGAGGGCCATGTTTTGCCGTAGGCCCATGCCTCACCGATCAAAGGACCGCTCATGGCTCTAAATAGTGATC